>JAGQIY010000794.1 GCA_020430865.1 Myxococcales bacterium | reverse complement strand
GAGCCCAGACGAGCTCGGAGGCTCGGCGCTCAAGCTCGATGCGTTGATCTCCGAAGCGCTGTCCGAACCCCCACCCGCAGATCCAGGCGCCCCAGCAGTGACGCCGCTGCCACTCTCGGATCGGATCCCGACCCTGCTCGACAACAGCGCGCCGAACGCGGCGATCGCTCCACTCGCCGCGGGTGACGTCGACGAGCTGCTCGCTCAGCCTCTCGATGCGATGGAGCCCACCGGAATGACCCCGCCGAGCGAGCCGCCGCCGCTCGACGAGGCTCTGGAACGCCCTGCGCCGAGCGAAGGCGCTGCCGCCGACAGCACCGCCTCCGCGGAAGACCTGGCCAGCGACGAGGCGGCCGCGGCCGAGGCGGCCGGGGCTGGACACGACAGCGGCGTCCACCCGCGTCCAGGCGCGAAGGTCACGACACCAGCGAGGCGGGAAGAGCTGCTGGCGAAGCTTCGCGAGCGCCGGCTCCGCAAGACCCACGGAGCTGCTCAGTCGGGGAGCGGGACCTCGTCCGGAACGTAGCGCGGCGGCCTGGCCAGGGCGCGCTCGACGAGGCGGCGACACAGCTCGGGAAAAGCAATGCCGGCGACGGCCGCAGCCTCGGGATACAGGCTCGTCGAGGTCATCCCGGGCAGCGTGTTCACCTCGAGCAAGGTCACGTCCACGTCGGGATCGGCCGGCACCACGAAGTCCATCCGCCCGAGATCTCGCGCGGAAACCGCCTTGAACGCTGCCACCGCGATGCGCTGCACGCGGGCAAGTCGCTCCAAGGGGAGCGGCGCGGGGCACTCGTGGCGACTCCCCCCGGTACCGTACCTTGACTTGAAGTCGTACCACTCCGCGGCGTTCGAGTGGATGAGCGTGGGGGAGAACGCCTCCGCTCCCGAGTCGCCCTCGAGGACTCCGCAGGTGACCTCGAGGCCGCTGACGAAGCGCTCGATCAGCGCCTCGGAGTCGACCTCGAAGGAGCGCAGCAACGCCTCGCGCAGTGCAGCGCCGTCGCTCCCCGCGGCCAAACGCTGGACCCCGATCGACGAACCACCTCCCGAAGGCTTGACGACCACGGCCGGGCCGAGCTCTGCGATCACTGCGTCACAGTCCAGCTCGGCGAAGCTCGCGCGGGTCACGACGCGTTCGGGTGCCACCGGCAGCCCTGCCTCCCGGAAACAGCGCTTGGCGGCCGGCTTGCTGGCAGCCGTCGCGCTGCCGAGCACGCCCGAACCGACGTAGGGCACGCCGAGCACCTCGAGCAGTCCTTGCAGACAGCCGTCTTCCCCCAGCGGTCCGTGGGTCGTCGGAAACACCGCGTCGAAGCCGCCTCCGAGCAACGCCGCAGGCAGCTCGCGCCCGAGCTCCAACAGCTCCGAGTCGTAGCCCGCTGCGACCAGCGCCTGCTGGACGCCGCGCCCCGACGCACGGCTCACCGCGGCCTCACTCGACGGACCACCGCAAACCACGGCGATTCGCGAGGTCACGCAGACTGCTCCTCGTCGAGCTTGATGTGCTCGAGCACGATGCCGAGCTGGTTGCTCAGCGTGAAGATGCGCTCGTCGCGGTAGAACTCGCCGAAGCAGATGCGTCGGATCCCGCTGTTCGCGATCAGCTTGAAGCAGCCGAAGCAAGGCGATGCCGTGACGTAGATGTGCGCGTCGTCTATCCCCACACCGTTGCGCGCCGCCTGCACGATGGCGTTTGCTTCCGCATGGACCGTGCGTACGCAATGCCCATCCTCCATCATGTGCCCCGCGTCGTCGCAGTGGTCCAGCCCACGGATGGAGCCGTTGTAGCCGGTGGCCAGCAGCATCTTGTCGCGCACGATCACCGCACCCACGTGCTTTCGACTACACGTGGAGCGCGTCGCGACCTGGCGCGCGATCTCCATGAAGTACTGATCCCACCCGACCCTCGCCTTGCCTTCCGCCATGGCCGGAGTCCTACACGAGCTAGACAGGCTCGGCGAGCCCCGCGCACCCGCACCCGCGCGAGGCCTGGGCCGCGGCGGTGTCGGCGCCCACCCACCGCGGGCTTTGGACGGGCACTTGACGTTCCGCCCGGCTCGTGGCTGAGTCCGCCGGTGCGTGCCCTACGTCTCAAACCGCCGCTCGTCGCGGCGCTGGTGCTGATCGCGAGTGGAGCGGCCTACGCCGCCCGGGAGAGCGGCGACCGTGCCCGAGCCGAGCAGCTCCTGGGCTCGCTCGGCTCCGCGGATCCGGCTCTGGTCTCTGAACCCGTGAGTAACGCGAAGGCCGCACTGAAGCGCGCCAACGACATGCGCGCAGCGAGCGATCTGGAGCACGCCGAGCTGACCGAAGGCATCGCCTACGAGTGGGCCGCGACCGCCGGCGACCTGACTCGCGCAGCCAAGTCCGAGGCCGAGGTCCAGAAGCTCGAGACCCAGCTGAAGGACGTCGAGACCAAGAAGCTGCGGGCCCAGGCCCTGCTCGAGGAAACCATCGCTCGCCGCGAGCGCGCCAAGGGCAAGCTGAGGGACTTCGAGGAGCCCAAGTCCAAGTCGGACGCGGGCGAACGGAGCGCCGAGGAGCCTGCTGCCAAGGCCCCTGCTGCCCCCGCGAAGGGAGCCAAGTGATGAGTCCCTCACGCCGCACGCCGAGGGTTCGGGGGTTAGAAGCGCTGCTCCCTCGATTCTCCTGCGCCCCACGACGCCTGCTCGTGCTCGGAAGCGCCATCGCGCTCATCAGCTGCGCCAGCGCCCCGCGACCGCCGGTGCTGGGACAAGCAGACCAGGTCGCTCTGGGTCCGAAGGCCAGCGAAGCCAAGTCCGAAGCTCCGCAGGCTTTCGCCCACGCCGAGAAGCTGCGCCGCGAAGCCGATCAGGCCTTCGAAGACGGAGATCAGGCGGCCGCAGAAATCCTCGCGGAAAGATCTATCGCGGCATACTCTCATGCCTTCGTGCTCGTGCGCCTGTCTCGCGCCGAGGAGCGCCTGGCCAAGGTGAAGGCGGACCTGGCGACGGCGCAGGCTGACCTGACGAAGCTCGACAAGCAACAGGCAGAGGTCGCTCGGGAGGCAGAGGCGCTGGAGCTCCGGCTGAAGGTGGCGCGCGACGCCGTGCCCCTCACCCCCAACGAGCCTGCATCCGCTGACCGAGAAGCCGCTCGCCTCGAGGCCGCGCGCGCGCTCGCAGCTCAAGCACGCCTCTTGTGCGTTTCCGCGTGGCTCATCGCCCCGGACACCAAGGACATCAAGGCCAGCATCGAGAGCGCAGACGCCCTGGCGAAGTCCCTGGAGAAAGGCCCAAGGCCAACGCCCATCGACGACGCCATCAAGCTCCGCTCCGGCTGCCTCAAGCAGCTCACCGTCGCGCGCCGAGCCGCCACTGCAAGCGCCCGCGCCTCGTCCGAACAGGACGAGCTCCTCAAGGCGCTGAGCGACCGTGGCGACCTCGAACCCCATCGGGACGATCGCGGCGTCGTCGTCACGCTGCGAGGGCTGTACCAGGGCAACAAGCTCGCCAAGGACGCGAGGCTTCGCCTCGAGGCGCTGGCCAAGGTCGCCAAGGCGAACCCCCGCTTCCCCGTGCTGATCTCGGTGCACGAGGGCGGGGCGGACACGAAGGCGAGCGAGCTCGCCAAGACGCTCAGCGATCTGGGAGCACCCAGGGTGGACGCTCGGGGCATCGGAGACCGGCTACCGCTGGTCCCCGGTCGGCTACGTGGGGCCGCCCAGCGAAACACCCGCGTCGAGATCGTCTTCATCTCACCCATCAACTGAGCGCTCGAGGCCGAGTCGGCGTGCTTCCCGCCTGCTTCCGTTGATCCCAGCTGGCGAAACGCAAGGCGCCGACGCTTGCAGCCTTAACGGAAATTCTCAACCCGACTAGACGAAGTCGCCCCCAGACCTCAAGTTTTTGTGTCGTCGAGCGTCTAAACTCGGGCAGGCGAAAACATGGGGCGAGACTCGTTGTTCGGAGAGACCATCGTGTGGACGGGAGAAGCCCGTTACTCGCGCTTGCCCGTCGCCTACCGAGCCGTGGCAGCTCTGGCGTTCATCGCCACCGCCAGCGCGCTGAGCTTCGTTCTGGCGGCCAAGCTGGCGCTCCACGTGGCGGCGCTGCCGACCCTGCTCTTTGCGGCCTTCAGCCTTGCCGTGGGGATAGCGGCGGTGGAGCTGCCGCGCTGGTGGCTCTCTCAGATGCGCTACACGGTCACCGAGAGCCACGTGATCTGGCAACGAGGTCGCTTCCGGCGCACCATCGAGACTCGCTCCATCTCCTTCGCGCGCATCTTCTGGGATCCGCGCCAGCCGGGCGTGGGCGATCTGGAGCTGGTGCGCGCCGTCCCGACCGGCGCCCTGCATCGCCGGTTGACCCTGCGGCTTCGGGGTGTGGCGGCGCCGGATCGGGTGTGGGCGATCATCCGTGGCGTCCAGACGACGGTTCCCGCCGGCGTCGGGGAGCGGCCGTTGACCCAGCGCCTCGACCCTGGGGAACGCGTACTCTGGACGGCACGTCCGCGCCGCTCGTGGCGGGGTTTGTTGCCGCGCGGACAACGCCAGATCGGCCTGGTGCTGGTCGGGATCATGCTGCTGGGTTCCGTCGCGCGCATCGCCTGGCGCCTGCCAAGCCTCACCCGCGCGCTCACCGACGCGGGCATCCGGCTCGCGCCGCTCGTCGCGGTGATGCTCGCGCTCACGCTTTCCCTGGTGCTGCTGCTCGGGCTGCTCGGCTACGCACTCAACGAGGCCTGCCTGAAGCCCTGGCGACTGGTGAACAACACCCACTACCTGGTCACCAACCGACGAGTGCTGATCCAGCGTGGGCACGAGGAGCTGCACCTGGATCGGGACCGCATCGTCGACGTGATCGACGCGCCAGGACAAGCAGCTGGCGTCACTGACCTGTTCCTGGTGCTCGACGGCCCGCGGGCGCGTGCCCTCGAAGCGAGTGGTGCCTTCGGTGAGCTCGAGCGCACCCCCTACCTCCGGCCCGTCCTGCTCGCCGTGGAGGACGTGGACGGCGCGCGCCGAGTGCTGGGCCAGCGCGAGCTACCCGAAGCCGCCTGACGCCCGCAGACAGCTAGCCAAGCGTGGGCAGCGTCACAGCACGTTCGACCACGCGCTCAAGGTCTCGCAGCAGGCTTCTGAGACCTGGGGGCTTGCTTGGATCCGCGCAACGGGGGCGGCAGCGCGAAGGGACGAGGGCTCGGCGCGGGCTGCTTGCCGCTCTTCGCCAGCTCCTTCTCGGCCGCCTTGCGCTCACGCTCCGTGCTCTTGAGGTGGAGCCTGGCGTTGACGACCCACTCCGCCTTCGCCGGGACTGCTTCCGCGAGGTACGCCTCCCATGCCTGGCTGGCTCGCGCGTAGCCTTCCGCGCGGCCCGCCGGGGTCTGGGCGTCCTTCGCCAGTGCCATCCAGGTCAGCGCGCGGTAGTAGTGGATGTCGTAGCGAGGCACGAAGAACACGCTCGGCAGGTCCAGAGCGCCCGGGTAGATCTTGGTCGCGAGCCGCGCCGCCTGGAGCGCCGCGGGCAAGTCCCCCAGGCGGTCCTGAGTGATGGAGATCCCCCAGTAGGCAAGCGCCTGCAGCGACGGATCGTTGCCGATGCGCACGGCTAGCTCGTAGTCCTCCAGGGCCTCCGGCAGTCTGCCCTGGACCATGGCGGATTCCGCACGGTTCAGGTACAGGTTGCCACGCAGGCTACGCTCCCAGGCCGTATCGAGGGCGCGCGTGTAGCTTGCGTACTCGCCCTTGCTGTCCCCTGCCTTGGCCCGCAATATCCCCAGATCGAACCAGGCACGACGGGCCAAGGGCGAGTTCGGAGCCCTCGCCAGCGCCCGCCGGAGCACGGTCTCTGCCCGCTGCAGGTCGCTACCGAGGCTCAACAGGTGCCCCAGGAAGTAGTCGACCTCTGGGCTGCCATGAGGCTCCGCGAGCTCGGCGAGCGCCAGGGAAGCGCGCTCGAGGTTCTTGGCGCTGCGGGTGGAGAAGCGCTCCGCCTCGAGGGAGCGAGCGAACATGCGCTGGGCGCCTTCATAGCTCTTCTCTGCAGCCGCGGCGTCGGGATCGCGGGCTGCGTCCCAGAGACTCGGCTCCGCCGCGGCGACGCCGCTGAGACACAGCACACCTAGCCCCCAGAGCCAGCTCAGTCGACGTCCCGGCGGCATCATTCCAGCTTCTTTTCCGCATGGTTTCGCCACCGATCGTCCTTTGCGGCGCTCTTCAGGTAGGCTCGCCACTGGCTCTTCGCCTGCTCGGGGGAGTCGGCAAGCAGCGCCGCCATGGCGTGCAGCTCTGCCTCGGGGACGTGAGGCAGCCCAGCGATCAGGGACAGTTTGCCTTGCTTCGAGTACTGAAGCTGGCGCAGCAGCACCCCGGGCCCCCCGGCCTCGTTCGCAATTGCCTGGGCCTCCGCGGTGCGCCCCTGGCGATCGAGGATCAGCGCCAGCGCACCCAACACGAAGCTGGAGAAGCCCGGCGCGCCCCGACGCAGCCTTGCTTCCGCGAGGTAACTTGCCGCAACATCGAGCTCACCGGCAGCTGCGCGCACGAGCGCTGCTTCGACGAACAAAGCGTGCCGCCGGCGCTGACTGGAGAGCAATGAAGCTTGGGGGACCAAGCGTTTGTACAGCTCGAGCGCGCGCTTCGACTTCCCGCGCAGGAACGCGATGCGAGCAGCGTCCTGAAGCTGTGCGGGAGCGCTCGGCCCCTTGGCGTCGAGCTTGAAGCCCTCGTCGAAGCGCGCTTCGGCGTCCGCGAGGCGACCGAGCGCCAGCAACGCCTGTCCGGCAAGCCAGTGAGGAGCGGCAAGCTTCGGCCGCAGCTTGCTCGCGCGATCGGCCGCGGTCAGCGAGCTGCGAGGATCGGTTCGCAAGCGTGAGTAGCCGCGCGCCAGCCAGCGACAGTAGGACGCGAGGCTCGGCTGACGGGCGTTGGTCCATAGCGAGCGCCGCGCCTCGCTGCGAGCCGGCCGACACTCGCTGGGCCTTGGTGCCGACTCGCGAGCGGCGTCCAGGGGTTGAACCTCGACCGGCAACGTCGCGAGCACCCACCACATGAGGACAAGCGTAGAGGCGCTCGCGGCCTGAAGCCACCCCCGTGACGACGGTGCAGCGCTGTCTCGGAGTCGGAGTGGCGCTGCG
>JAGQIY010000793.1 GCA_020430865.1 Myxococcales bacterium | reverse complement strand
CGGGTGCGCGGCATCGGTGTGCGCACGCTGAAGCGGCTGAGTCCGCTGATCGTCGTGGACCCACCCAAACCTGCGGAAGAGGCCGCCGACGACGAGGGCAAGAAGGCGAAAAAGCCCAAGCATCGAGCGAAGCCTTGAGGCGATGACGGAGAGTGCGCTACTCGAGGTCGGGGCGCGGGTCACTGGCGGCGCCCCGACCTCAAGTCCTGCCCATGCTTCGCTCGTCCGTCTCGAATCCGTGCCCGCGTCCTCGGCCGCGGGCCTCCGGGCCTTTCGCTCGTGGGCTTGCCGCGAGCAGCGTGGTGACGTGTCTGCTGACTGCTTGCGCTCCTCAGCCCCCTCCCGAGGTCGCTCCGGCAGAGCGTCCCACCGCGGCGGAGGCGCCCACCGCGACGGGCGCGGCGACACCGACGGAAGGCGGCGTCTCGGCCCCAGACGCGGCTGGCGGAGGACCCAGCGTCCCACCTCCTGCTTGCCCCGAAGGCATGCTGCACGTGCAGCACGACTTCTGCCCCGAGATGGAGCGCAAGTGCTTGAAGAGCGAGTACGATCGGAGCAATCACATCACGATCTGTCATCGCTTCGCGGAGGACGAGAACACCTGCAGAGGCGAGCGCATCAAGCTCGACTTCTGCATCGATCGCTACGAGTACCCGAACCAGGAAGGGGGGCACCCTCCCGTGATGGTGAGCTGGTACGACGCGGCGGGCGCCTGCGGCGCCCTGGGCAAACGGCTTTGCTACGAGAGCGAATGGGTCGCCGCTTGTGAAGGACCGGACGAGAAGCCGTTTCCCTACGGATGGGAGCGATCGAGTGAGAAGTGCAACATCGACAACCGCTGGATCAGTCCCAGTTTGAAGAAGATCTACTCGAGCAAGCCCGAGGTGCGGGACCCCGAGCTCGCGCGTCTCGATCAGAGCAAGCCGAGCGGCGCGATGAAGGCGTGCGTGAGCGACTACGGCGTCCACGATCTGACCGGTAACTTCGACGAGTGGGCGCTGGCGGATCACGATCGGCCCAAGCAGAGGGCGGTGTTCGCAGCGCTGAAGGGCGGGGCGTGGGGACACGTCCGCAACGCCTGTCGCCCGGTGACGACCAGTCATGAACCGGAATTCACCTACTATTTCGTTTCGTTTCGCTGCTGCGCCGATGCTGGGAGCCCGCCCCAGGGCGAGCGCAGCGCTGGATCAGACGGACCCTGAAGGTCGCAGGAACCGGCTAGCGGCACTTTGCCCGGGTCCCGGCGCCGTGATACTTCCCTAACGTCATCGGAGGGAACTATGGCAAGTGAGCGTGATTCGATCGCCAAGGAGCTGAGGGCGTCCGTTCGGGAAGCTGCTGAGAAGGTGCGAGGCCCGGGCGTCAGCCGCCGCGACCTGATGAAGGGATCGATTGCGCTCGGCAGCGCGGCGATGCTGACCGGTCTCTCGGACGAAGCCGTGGCCAAGACTCTGACCGCCAAGCCGCCCAAGGGATTTCGTCCCATGGCGGTGCCCGGAAAGATCGTCAAGGTCGAGAAGAAGGGCGACTTTGCTTCCTTCATGCAGCCAAACCAGCTCTGGCCGAAGGCCGATGTGGCCAAGGAGCTGCTCGAGCGGGCGATGACCGAGTTCACGGGCAAGTCGAACCTGGTGGAGGCGATGAAGCGCTTCGTCCACAAGGACGACACCGTGGCGATCAAGGTCAACGGCATCGCGGGCCAGAAGGGCTACACGATGGCCGTCAATTTCGAGCTGATCAAGCCGGTGGTCGAGGCCGTCATCGGTGTCGGTGTCCCTGCGGAAAAGATAACCGTCTACGAGCAGTTCCCGACTTTCCTGATGGGCACGCGCGTCAGCGTGAAGGGTTACGATCTACCCGAAGGCGTGAAGACGGCGACTCACAACAACCTCGACCACAAGATGCCGGAGATCACCATCTACCAGGGCATCAAGACCAAGTTCTCGACCCAGCTGCTGCAAGCGACGGCCGTGATCGACATGACCCAGATGAAGGATCACGGGATCTGCGGCTACACGGGGACGCTGAAGAACATCACCCACGGCAACGTGAACAACCCAGAGGACCACCACGCGCACCTGGCGAGTCCCCAGATCGCGATGCTCTACAACCACCCGATCGTGACCAGTCGAGTGCGCTTGCACATCACCGACGCCTTCAAGATCATCTACGATCGCGGACCGCTGGACCGCGATCCGCGCAAGCGCATTCCTCATGGCGCCGTCTACGTGGCCACCGATCCGGTGGCGATGGACCGCTACGGCTGGAAGGTGATCGACGCCGCCCGCAAGGAGAACGGGATGAAGTCGCTGGCCGACGTCAAGCGCGAGCCGAAGTACATCAAGACCGCCGGCGAGCTGGGGCTCGGTGTGTTCGACTTGAACAAGATCCGGGTCAAGAGCGTCACCATCTGAGCTGATTGCCCCGTGGCATGAGTTGGCGGCGCGGTGATGACTCCGCGCCCTCCGCCCGCCGCGACGTGCCGCAAGTCTGCCTCAAGGCGCGGTTGCCTCAGCCTCCGGTCGCGCGTAGGTCCCTGTCGCGTGGCACACCACCGCCGGCTCGTCCGCGAGCCAGATTCGGATGTCGCCGTGCACCAGGCGCCGGCCCACCTTGAGGATGCGCGCCTCGCACACCAGGGTGCCGAGGCGTGGCTTGCGCAAGAAGTGGAGCGTCATGTCGCTCGTGACGGCCATCGCCTGGATGCCTATCTCCGACAGCACCGCAGCCCACAGCGTGACGTCTGCGAGCGTGAACAGCGTCGGTCCGCTGACCGTGCCTCCGGGGCGCCGGAACTTCTCCGAGGCCTGCAGACCGATGCGGGCGCGCCCGCGCTCCAGCTCGAGCACACTGAAGCGGAAGTCCTCGCCCATGTGCATGTGGTCGTCGACTAGTCGAGTGAAGGCTTCGGCGCTGATCAATGACGGCAGCATCGAGCCTAGGTGCCCGAGTCCGGTTGGCGTGTAAAGCGCCGCCTGCGCCGGCCAGCGCTGCGGAAATGCAGCCGCCCGCTCCCGGATCTTTACATTGCCCTCGCCGGGTCTCACAGCCCACTCATGAGCGACTACGAAGTCGAGGTCTTCTTCGATGGTGACTGCCCACTGTGTGTGCGTGAGATCCACATGCTCCAGAAGCTCGATCGCAAGCAGCGCATCCGCTTCACCGACATCGCAGCGCCGGAGTTCGACGCCCAGGCGCTGGGCACCGACTACGTGACCCTGATGGACAAGATCCACGGGAGGCTGCCTGGAGGCGAGTGGATCACGGGGGTCGAGGTGTTCAGGAGGCTCTACGCCGCCGTCGGGCTGTCGCCGCTGGTCGCGCTGACCCGTCTCCCTGGGGTCCGCCAGGGGCTCGACGCCGCCTACGAGCGCTTCGCGAAGAACCGCCTCAAGTGGACCGGACGTTGCGACGCTGCGGGCTGCGCGGTTCCTCACCCCCAGCAAGCACCGCAGCGTCCGCTCGAGACCTAGCCCGCGTCGCCCGCCCGCAGGCGCAAGCAGTTGCCGCGGGGAATCGAACGACAGGGTTGGGGGAGAGGGGAGGCAACGTGAAACGGCGAGCCAGTCGCCTGGCCCGCCGCTCGGTTCATGTGACTCAGCGCCTCAGTAATTCAGAGGCTGGATCACGTTCCAGGGCACCCAGTAGGCGTTCGCGTTCTTGCCGCGGGGTGCGCCTTCGTCGCTGTAGTACACGGGGTTTGCGCCGATGGTCTTGTTCCAGAGCACGAAGGCCGGCGGGTTCTTGCCGTTGGTGCCCCAGTACACTCCCATGTCCCCCTTGTTGATCTTGCCGTCGTAGCTGCGCACGGCCTTGACCTTGCGTCCCGGGATGAACGCCTGACGGATCACGTCCCACTCCACCCAGTAGGCGTAGCCATCGCGACCCGGAGGAGCGCCGCCGCCGGTGTAGTAGACCGGATTCGAGCCGATGAAGTCATCCCAGAGCACGAAGGCTGGCGGGCTCTTGCCGTTGGTGCCGTAGTACGTGCCCATCATGCCGCGCTTGATCTTGCTGTCGTAGTTCTTGGTCGCGATGACGCGCACTCCGCTGGACAGCGCCTCGTCGATCACGTCCCAGGGCACCCAGTAAGCGTGAGAGTTCTTTCCGGGCCCAGCTCCTTCGTCGCTGTATTAGAAGGAACTCGAGCCGAGGTCCTTGTCCCAGACGACGAAGGCTGGCGGGTTCTTGCCGTTGGTGCCCCAGTAGACACCTTCCATGCCCTTGCGGATCTTGCCGTCGTAGTCCTTGAGGGCGACGATGCGCGTACCTGGCTTGAGGACCTCCTCGATGGTGTCCCAGGGCACCCAGTATGCGTGGTCGTTCTTTCCGCGCGGAGCGCCTTCCTTGTCGTAGTAGACTGGGTTGGCGCCGATGCGCTTGTCCCAGAGCACGAACGCGGGCGGGGTGCCCCCGTTGGTTCCGTAGTAGGTCCCGAGCATGCCCTTGGTGATGGTTCCGTCGTAGTCTCGCGTGGCACGGATGCGCATGCCAGGGGCCATGGCGCGCTCGAGCACGTCCCAGGGCACCCAGTAGGCGTAGTCGTTCTTCCCCGCGGGTGCGCCCTCGTCGGTGTAGTAGAAGGGATCGGAGCCGATGCGCTGGTCCCAGATCACGAAGGCCGGCGGTTCCTTGCCGTTGGTTCCATAGTAGGTCCCGGTCATGCCTGCGACGATCTTGCCGTCGTAGCTGCGGGTCGCGCGCACTCGGGTGCCGGACTTGAACGGAGCGACAGCCTTGGCAGTCGCCGTCGCCACCGTCTTCTCGAGCTTGCAGCCCTCGGAGTCCCCGAGCTCGCACGCCTTCTTGAAGGAGGCTCTGGCGAGGTCGGAGCTCTTCGTCACGCCGCGACCGGTCTGGTAGAGACCGCCCAGGAGCCGGCAGGCGGTGCCGCTCTCGAGCTTGCAGCCCTTCTGATAGTAGGTTGCCGCGCGGGAAATGTCCGCGCGCTCGCCTTCTTCGAAGGTGATACCGGCGTTCATGCAGCCGATGCCGTTGTCCCCGTCGCACGCCTTGACGTACAGCGACTGGGCCATCGCCAGATCCTTGGGCACGCCTTGCCCGCGGTCGTACTGGTAGCCGAGGTCGCTGCACGAGCGCGCGTTGCCTGCGAGGCATGCGCGGCGGCGGTAGACGGCGGCCTGGGTGTGATCCTTCTGCACCCCGGTACCGGTGTTGAGCATGTAGGCGTAGTTGGCGCAGCCCGTGAGGTTGCCGCCATCACACCCACGCTTGTACAGCGTCGCCGCCTTCTCGTTGCTCGCAGCGACGCCGATCCCCTTCTCGTAGTAGTAGCCGAGATCGGTGCAGCCACGGGCATCGCCGGTCTCACAGCCGAGGGCCATGAGCTTGGCGGCCGTGTCCTCCTGCTTCGGCACACCGCGACCGGTGCGGTACATGTAGCCCGCGTTCGAGCAAGCGATGGCGTCGCCTCCCTTGCACGCAACGAGATAGCTCTTCGTCGCGTCCTTGAAGCGTCCGCCGTCTTCCTGCAAGAGACCCTGCAGGCGGCAGCTCGCCATGTTGCCCTTGCCGCACTGGGCGGCGCACTCCGCCTCGTCCTTGCCGCTGCACTCGTAGTTGGTGACGGCGGACGTCTTCTTCGTGCACTTGCCACCGCTCAGCACGAGCCCAGGCGGGCACGAGGCGGTGTCCTTGCCGTGGGTCTGACTCGAGCCGAGATCGCCGTCTTCTCTGGGCTTGGCAGCGTCCTGACCGATGCCGGAGATCTTCACCAAGTCGAGGCGCATGGCGGACTGGCACTGGGACGGTGGGCGGTCGGACATCGGATCGGCCTTGTCGCACTCGTCCGGCTGACCATCGACGACCTCGCTCTTCTTCGACTTCGAGCTGGCCGCGCTCCCGCCGCCGCCCATGACCTCAGCCATCACGCTGCCGAGGGCTTGGGAGTCGGTGCTCACGATGAAGGCGCCGACCGTGGCACCCTGGACGAAGTGGGTCGCGCCCTCGCACTCGCCCTCGAGGTTCACCTTCTCGACCTCGCTGATCGCGGTGCGCTTCTTGCCCACCATGATCAGCTGCACATCGATGCCCGAGCCTTGCTTCAGCTGACCTCCTGCCTTGGCGATCAGGGCCATGCCAGTGAGCGGCAGGTTGGCGACGATCTCCGACTGGTCCTTGAGGCTCAGCTTCTCCTGCTTCGTCGAGACGCCGATGAAGCCGTAGTCGCCCTTGACTCGGCAGTTCGGCAGCAGCTTGATCGCGTTGCAGCTGTAGGAGACGACCGCGACGCCCTGGCGCATGGCGGCTTCCAGGTTCAGGCGATCGTTACCGCGCCAATCGACGATCAGCGGTTCCGCGCGGTTCATCTGGTTGGGATCGCACTCTTCGTCCGCGAAGGCCTTCGGCGGAGGGGGCGGGTTGGGTCCAGGCCCGTTTGGCCCCGGGCACCCAGCAAGTGACAACACCCCGAGGGCGGTCGCCACCTTGATGAGTTTGGTGATGTTCATAACAGTCCTTTCGTCCGGCGGTCGTCATTCGCCGGTTTCCCCAACCTCAAAGAGTAGCGGGGTCTCCGAAAGTTCCGCTACCCCGTTTGGGAGAGACTTCAGGCCGTCGCAGCTTGTATGCGCCAATGGGCCCTTGTGTGCGCTGCAGTTGTGTGCGCTGCAGTTGTGTGCGCTGCAGTTGTGTGCGCTGCAGTTGTGTGCGCTGCAGTGGTTCGCGCTGCAGTGGTTCGCGCCGGCAGTGCTTGGCGCATTGATTGCGGGACGCGCCTGCTCCGTCCAACGGCGGTGCCCCGCGACCGCTGGCTCAGCTTCGCCGGATTTCTGGGCGTCCGCGCTCGAACGCCGCGCGCATCGCATGCGAGTGCTACGTTGTTGGCGGTGGAGCGCGCAGAAGAGCCTTCGGCGTCCGTGTTCGTCCCGCGCGTGAGGACGTCGGGCGTGAGTGAGAGACGCCTGCGCCACCTCGCTTCGGTGGGAGTCTGCGGGTTGCTCGGGGCGGTCTCCTCGGGTTGTGGGGGAGAGAGCGCCGCACGTCAGCCGCCCGGCGCACCACCGCAGCCGCAGACCGTGAGCGTGGCAGAGCCTGGTGGCGACGCTCACGACCCACATCGGGCAGCGCTGACGCGCTTGCTCGAAGCCCCCTGGGGCGAGCGCAACGACAAGGACGATCAACTCCACGCGCCGACTCCGGACTGGGAGCACTGGAAGCGGGTCCGCTACTGGGGCGTCAAGCACTTCACCGGGTTTCGCTACGGTGACGACCACCACGTGATGGCCATCGTGTTCGTCCAGCCCGTTCCGGCGGGCGAGGGGACGGACTCCCGAAGCTGCATGAGGCGCTTCGAAGCTTGGGGCTGGCCCAAGGTGGAGGCGTTCGACGTGGGGCTCAGCCCGTTGCGCACCAAGCGCCGCGAGTATCGCGGCAAGCCGATGCTGGTGAAGCTCGTCGACGGCTACGTGGACCTGGGGCTCGAGCGCAGGTTCTTCTCGGGTGCTTGGGCCGCGTATCCTGGCGCGTATCCTGACGCATGCCTGATCTACGCGGTGGCGATCCCCTGGCGCGGAGAAGAGGCGCTCGCCAAGCGCTTGCGAGATCGCTGGGTGCTCGAGGGGTTCCAGCGCATGCGCCCGCTGACCCGCGAGATGCCCGTGCGCAAGTGAGCGCTCAGGCGCCCGAGCTGGCCGCGATCAGGGCGACCACGTAGAGGACGGCAGAGGTGAGCCAGATCGCACTGCGCACGCGCAGGCGATGGGTCAGTCCCCACACCAGCGCCAGCGGAGGCAGCAACAGCGCCAGCGCGCCGCGCCAGAGCCCCTCGCGTCGAGCCAGGCCGACGCACAGAGTCAAATGGCTGGTGACCAGCGCGCCGAAAGAGACGGCGAGGGTGATCACGATGAGCCAGTCCATTTCACTCGTCCCAAGGCTCCGTGCCGGCGCGGCCGAGGAGCGTGGGAAACCAGTAGCCCATACTGCCCTCGCGAGTCGAGGCTGCAGAATGGTCGACGCGTGCGGCAGCATTCCCCGCGTTCGACCCCCGGAGCGCGAGGCAAGGAGCACGCGGCTTCGGGCAACGGTTGGTCGCTGGGCTCCTTCCCGTGCGATGTCGATTGCTCGGCCTTCCGCGCAGGGTGTGCGCTTTCCAGTTGCCCTGCCGAGCCTGGTGGTATGCTCAGCGGACTTTGAGGGCGACTACATTCATCGCAGCGGCGGCTGTCATCGGGCTGCTGGCTCCACTTCCCATTGGTCTGCAAGCCGCGAAGGCGGAAGGGCTCACGTCGAGGCCCGACATCATGCCCGTGAAGGACATCAAGCCGGGGATGAAGGGCTATGGGCTCACGGTGTTCAAGGGCACCAAGCCGGAGAAGTTCGAGGTCGAGGTCATCGACGTCCTGAAGAACTTCCAGCCCCGGCAGGAACTGATCCTGGTCAAGACCAAGCACCCCCGCCTCGAGGTCGCCAAGGTCGTCGCCGGCATGAGCGGCAGCCCGATCTACATCAACAACAAGATGATCGGCGCCTATGCCTACGGCTGGACGTTCGGCAGGGAGCCGGTCGCCGGCGTGACCCCGATTCGTCTGATGCTCGACGATCTGGTGCGACCCCTGCCGAAGGAGATCGATGGCTGGCCGCTCCACGCGCTGCCCAGGAAGCCGTCGGCAAAGGCCAAGCAGGCGCTGCGCAAGACGGGATCACAGCAGCGCTTCGCCGGCAAGATCCAGGACTACGACCTGAAGAAGCATGCGGAGCAGATCGGCAAGGCGAAGGCCGCGAAGGCGCCCAGCGAGACCACGGGCGTGCGACCCGTGGCGACGCCGATCATGATCGGTGGAATGACCACTGGCGCCATCGAAGTCGCACGTGAGCTGTTTGCGCCGCTGGGGCTCGAGCCCCTCCAGGCGGGTGGTAGCTCCGGGGTTCAGCCCGGCGCACCGACCCGCTTCGAGGATGGCGGTGCAATCGGCGTCGAGTTGATCCGTGGGGATATGAGCGGCATGGGGCTTGGCACCGTGACGCGCGTGGAAGGCGACAAGCTCGTGGCCTTCGGCCACCCCATGATGATGTCCGGCAATACGGCGCTGCCCACCACCATCGGCCGCGTCCTGCACTTCATGGCCAGCGTCTCGCGCTCGTTCAAGATCGGCGAGTCCGTGCGACCGATCGGCACGCTGGTGAACGACCGTCAGGCGTCGATCGTCGTCGATCAGTCGCTCCAGGCGCCCACGTTCCCCGTCAGCTTGAAGATCAAGGGCGTGCCCGGCAACCCCTACACGAAGTGGGACTTCGAGGTCGCGCACGAGAAGTTCATGACGCCCTCGTTCGTCGCCGTCGCCCTGGGTTCGGCGATGCAGGCCGTCGCTGCCGAGAACCAGGATGTCAGCTGGAACGCGACCAGCAAGCTCAAGATCAAGGGCTACGGAGAGATCGAGCTGGAAGACTTCGGGGTCTCCGTGGGCGGCTCGCCCTCGCCGCGTGATTTCATCGGCTCGAACCTGGTCCGCGCCATCGGCGCCATCATGAACAACCCCTGGGAGTATGCCTTCATCGACGGCGTCTCGATGGAGATCGAGTTCCGCTTCGCGCGGGAGATCTACATGCTGAAGGGCACCGAGCTGCTGGACCCCGAGGTCGACGCTGGGCAATCCGCACGGATTCGACTCACGTTGATGCCCTGGGCCGGCAAGGAGATCACCCGCGTGATCAAGGTGCCGCTGCCGAAGGACCTGGCGGGGCAGACGGTCAGCCTGAGCCTCTCCCCGGGCTACACGCACTACAAGATCAAGGCACCACCGAACAACCTCGGTGAGCTGATCAAGAACTTCGAAGACCCGATCTATCCGCCCAAGTCGCTGATCGTGAGCTACAGCGCGAAGACCGGGGGCGTCGCCTACAAGGGCATGATTGCCGAAGACCTGCCTCCCGGCGCGATGGACATGATCCGGCCCACCCAGTCGAGCGTCGCTCCATCCTCGTTCTCGCCCATGGTGCGTCAGGTCGTCCCGCTCCCGCTGTTCATGGTGGGAGGCGATCGCGTCCAGGTGAAGGTTCGTCCCGTGATTCGCTGACCCCGCAGCGCTCGTTTCCGTTCTCACCCACAGCACTCTCAGCATCGAACCTAGACAACTCACAGAGGCCGTGTGCCTCGGCAAACTGGCTCGACTACTCGCTCGTCTAGAAATTCTCATGTCAAAACTACGCCTCGCTTCACGTTTCGCCCACGCCGCTGGGTTGGTCGCCTCTGGTCTGCTGCTCTCCGCGTTGTTTCCCTCTACCGCTTCCGCGGTTGGCACTCGTACCTTCGACCTCGGCACGAAGTCGGACTTCGAGGGGGGAGACCTCAAGGGGGTCGCCATCGATTCCGCGGGGCGCGTTCGCGCTGGCCTCAATCTGGGCAAGATCGGCATCGAGGGCGCTGACACGGTCTGGAGCTCGCTGGTCCAGAAGGACGGCACGCTGCTGCTGGGAACTGGCAACGAGGGCAAGCTGATCGCGCTGAAGGGCGCGAAGACCACGGTGCTCGCCGAGACCAAGACCCTTGCCATCACCTCGATGGTCGAGGCCTGGGGCGGCGCGGTGATCCTCGGCACCCTGCCCGGCGGCGAAGTGAAGAAGTGGGAGCGCGGCAAGCTCACCACCCTGGCCAAGCTCCCGAACGCCAAGCACATCTGGGCGCTGGCGTACGACGAGAAGGCGCGCGTCGTGTATGCAGCGACCGGCCCCGAGGGCAAGGTCTACCGCATCACCCAGCAGGGTCAGGCTCAGGTCTTCATGAGCTCTGACGAGAAGCACCTGATGAGCGTCGCCGTGTCTCCGGACGGAAAGGTGTACGTCGGCGGTGGTGAGAAGGGGAAGCTGTACGAGGTCGAAGGCGGCAACAAGGCGCCCAAGGTCGTGTACGACTTCGCAGCCACCGAGGTGCGCGGCATCGCGTTCGGGGCGGGGGGCCTGGTTTATGCCATCGCCAACGAGATCTCGGCCGGTAGCTACGCGTCGTTCTCTTCAGGGCTCAGCGTCCAGGGACCCGTCCCGACGCCGCCGACGACGCGCGGCAAGGGCATGCTGTACGTCTTCGACAAGGATGGAGCTCCAGAGAAGCTGTTCGAGGACTCCTCGGAGCACTTCGTGACGCTGACCGTCGGTGACGATGGCAAGCCGTACGTCGGTAGCGGCGCCGAAGGCAAGATCCACACGGTGGACGACGCGCACAACTCGGTGCTGATCGCCGATGTGGAGGAGCGCCAAGTCTCGCAGCTCATCATGAGCGGCAAGAACAAGTACGTGATCGCAAGCGATCCCGTCGTCGTTCACCCGGTGCGAGGTGTGGGCGGTCCTGACGCCGTGTGGACCAGCAAAGTACTCGACGCCAACCTGCGAGCCACCTTCGGCCGCATGACGTGGGAGTCCGACGGCACCCTGGAGTTCAGCACGCGTACCGGAAACACGAAGGAGCCGGACGACTCCTGGAGCCCCTGGAGCGCTGGCATGACGGCTCCTGGGGACATCAAGAGTCCTGCTGGTCGCTTCGTTCAGGTTCGAGCGCGCTGGTCGAAAGACCCGAAGGCGGAGCTCACCGAGGTCACGCTGCCGTTCATCACGGACAACCTGAAAGCGGTCGTCACCAACATCGACGTGAAGGTGAAGAGCAACACCAACCCCGGGATGCAGTCCTCTGGTGGTCCGGTGTCTGCGAAGCCGAGCACAAAGGTCAACCTGACCTGGCGTGTCGACAACCCCGACAACGACATCCTCGACTATCACCTCGAGTATCGCCTCGTCGGCACGACCACGTATTACCCGCTGGAAAAGCCAAATGAGAAGGTCACCGCGACCAGCTACTCGTGGGAAACTGGTGATCTGCCCGAGGGCAAGTACCGCGTGCGCGTCACCGCGAGCGACTCGCCCAGCAACACGCCGTCACGTGTGAAGCGTCACCGCCTCGAGAGCAACGTGATCATCGTCGACAACACCCCACCCGCCATCAAGGGACTGAAGGCAAACGGACGACGCATCAGCGGCACGGCCGTGGACGGGGTCGGTCCGATCCAGCGCATCGAGATCTCCGTGGCCGGCACTGACGAGTGGTTCCCCTTCGATCCCAAGGATGGAATCTACGACGAAGCCAAGGAGGAGTTCGACGCGGACGTGGCGCCCATCGCTGGGAAGGGTCCGGTCATGCTGAGCGTGCGCGTGTACGACAGCGCAGCGAACACCGTGGTGATGAACGTCGCGCTCAAGTAGGCGCGCGAAGCGCAGCGGTTGCTGCGGGTTTGGCTCAAGAGACCGCGACAGCGCTGCCAGAGTCCGGGGCTGCGAAGGCGGATGCAAAGGCGCGAACGCCCGGGATTCTCATGCAGTGCATTCGCCTTGGCACGAGGCGTGCTGTATATCTGGGTGATGTCGGCTTGAGGGCCGGCGCTTGGACATGACCCACTTAGCCTCGGATACGCCGCCCCCAAGCCGCTGGATCGGTCGACTCAGCGTGATGGGCCTGTTCTTCATCGCGCTCGGCGCGAGCTGCTCGGCCCAGGAAGACTCGTCCTCGGGGGGCTCGGCCGCCTACGGCGGCAGCGGTGCGTTCGGGGGCAACGGGGGGGATCCGGGAGACGGCTCTGCCCT
>JAGQIY010000792.1 GCA_020430865.1 Myxococcales bacterium | reverse complement strand
TGCTCGCCCTGACCAGCGGCCAGATCGCCGTGATCGACGTCGAGGACTACGACGAGCCGTGCCGTCGACCCATCGAGGCGAACCCCAAGTCCACCCCGGACTTCCGTGGCTGCTTCGGCGATCCGAACAGCGTCGCGTACTATACCGAGGACGGGCAGGAAGACGGCGTGCCGACGGTGACCGGCGAGGCGAGCTGCAACATGGTGGAGACCCACCGCGCTCGGAGCGCCACGATGCTGGCGACGAGCTCGCGCTTCGGCCTGAGGTCACCGGGCGTCCGGGCTCTGCCCCGGCTAGCCAACGAGGACAATCGCGCGCTGGAGGTCGGCACGGAGGGTGACGGGCCATTGCACCCGAAGCTCCTGGCCACGAACTTCGCCGATGGTTCCCCGGCCGAGCTGTTTGTTGCTACGCGGAAATACATTGGCTCCGCCGACGCGACGAATGTGCTGCCGACGAACCCTGCCAGCGCCACGGCCAGCTCACTGGCGCTGATCACGAACGAGCCTCGAGCGTTCAGCCTCGAGGAGGAGATGTCCCTCACCTACGAGGGCATCATCCTGCAGCGGCCCGCAGGCTACCTGAGCGCCGATGCCCTGGAGTTCCGAGACAGCGGGGGCGCCTTCTGTGGCCGCGGCGTACAGGACAGCGACCTGACTCGCCAGGTGGGTGAGGACGAGCTCGCGGTCGACGCGGCGGATCTCGAGACCTTCTCCTCACACTACAACGACTACCTGAGCATCACTCAACCGCTGCTGGACGAGGACGACGACTACTGGAAGACGGATCTCGGCAAGAGCTGTGACGGTGGCGGGGGCTTCCGCGCCTGCAAGACCATCTTCGGCACACCGGAGAAGCCGACCACGTCTCGTGACCTGTCGATCGTGGAAGCGTACGAGGATCACCTGAAGGTCGAGCCTCGGGAGACGCCGCGCGCCGTCGAGGTGCTCAAATGCTGCTTCCCCGGGGCAATGAGCTACGACGTGCGCGTCGGGCACCAGTGGGTGCTGACGGGGTCTCGCAGCGGATACCGCCATCGCGTCGAGCGCGATCCGGACACGGATCGATGCGTGCGCGACCCGGATGACGCGAAGAGCCTGTTCAAGAGCCGGGTCTACGAGATCAGCTGTGCCAACGACAGCTGCGCTGGCTTCGGTCAGGCGAAGGTGACGCTGGAGCAGGATGGCGAGCTAGTGAGCGTGCCGGACCCCAACGCCGTCGCCTGTCGAACCACGGGCAGCGCGCCGTCGGAGTGCATCTTCCAGAACCTGACCCATCGCTTCGTCGTGTATCAGGGCCAGGAGCCGTCGGTTCGCGGGATGCATTTCTCGTGGCAGGTGGTCGGCGGGTTCGTTCCCCTCAGCATCAGCCTGGCGTCGCAGAGTTCCCAGGTCAGTCCCTATTCGATGACGCTACTCCCACAGACCGGAGAACTGGCGATCACGGACGCCGCGACTCAGGGCCTGGTTATGGTCAGCCTGCGGTCGCTGTCGGTCTCGAGGCTGTTCTTCTAGTGCTTCGCCCGCCGGGTCAGCCGACGCACGGCGTGGCTTGTGTGCGTTCCCAGGCTCTGGGATAAGTCCCGCATGGGTGCGCGAAGCACGCCGCTGATGCAGCAGTTCCAGGCTGCGAAGCGAGCGTATCCAGACTCGATCCTGTTCTTCCGTATGGGAGACTTTTACGAGCTGTTCGAAGACGACGCAGTCGTCGCGAGCGGCCTGCTCGAGCTGACGCTGACGAGCCGCAACAAGGGCAAGCCCGACGAGATCCCGATGGCTGGCTTCCCCCACCACGCAGCTCACAGCTACGTGGCGAAGCTACTCGAGCATGGTCACAAGGTCGCCATCTGCGAGCAGATGGTGGACCCGTCGACCGTCAAGGGCCTGGTGCCCCGCGAGGTGATCCGGGTGCTCACGCCCGGCACGGTCACCGATCGCGATCAGCTGGAGGCAGGTCGCAACAACTGGCTCGCGGCGCTCGAGGTGACGGGAGACGAGGTCGGGATCGCCTTGCTGGATCTCTCGACGGCGGAGCTCGTTGCTGCGCAGGTCGGCGATCTCACGGCAGTACTCGGCGAGCTAGGTCGAGCGGCGCCGAGCGAGGTGGTGGTCGGCTTCAGCTCGGGCTCGAGCGAAGAGCAGCGCTCCGCGGCACAGTCAGCGCTCCGGGAGGTCGTCGGCAAGGTCGCGTTCCGTGAGGATCAACCGCTCGAGAGCGACGCCGTGAGCGGAACCCTGGGCAAGCTCGCGGGGGACGCGGAGCGCCTCGGGGCTCAGGCCGCCGTGGCTGCCGCGCGAGCCCTGCGCTTCGCCGCCGCGTGCAACCCGCTGACCGAGCTGCCGGTGCGTCGGATCGGCAGCTGGGATCCCCAGAGCCACCTGGTGATCGATCCGACCGCGCAGCGTCACCTCGAGCTCGTCCAGTCGATGAGCGGAGACAAGCGGACCAGCCTGCTCCACGTGATCGACCACACCAAGACCCCGGGCGGGGCGCGTCTCCTGCGCCGGCGTCTGCTCGCGCCCCTGCTCGGCGTGGAGGCGATTCGGCGGCGCCTGGACCAGGTGGAGCTGTTCGTCGTGCACGCCGCGCTGCGCGCTGAGCTGGGGGTGCTCTTGGGCGGGGTCGGCGATCTGGAGCGCCTCGCGACGCGCGCCGAGCTCGGTGAGGCGAACCCACGCGACCTAGGCGCGCTGCGTGATGGGCTGAGCGCCGCCGCGGAGGTCGTCAGGCTGCTGTCCGAGCAACGGGACGAGAGCATGCTCGAGGCGCTCGGGTTGCTGGCGTCGAAGGTGGACTGCGTCGCCGAGCTCCAGACGGAGCTCTCGAGCGCCCTGGTCGAACGCCCCCCGGCGCTGCCGAAGGATGGCGGCGTGTTCCTGCCGAGCTACGACGGGGAGCTCGCGAGGCTCGATACCCTGCGGAAGAATGGCACCCAGAGCATCGTCGAGTTGGAGGCGCGGCTCAGGACGGAGCTCGACCTGCCGAAGCTGAAGATCCGCTACACCCGGGTCTTCGGCTGGTACGTGGAGGTCGGGCGCTCCCAGGCCAAGAAGGTGCCGGGGGACTGGCGGCGCAAGCAGACGGTGGCGAGCGGGGAGCGCTACACCTTGCCGGAGCTGGACGAGCTGTCCGAGGCGATTGGCAGCGCCGAGGACAGGCACCGCGAGCGAGAGCTCGAGCTGATCCGAGTGCTGGTCGCTCGGGCGGCCGAGGCAGCGCCACGCATCAAGGCGTTGGCGCAGCGGGTCTCGCGCTGGGACGTCTCGGCCAGCCACGCTGAGCTCGCCCATCGCCACGATTATTGCCGTCCGGAAATAGATGAGAGCAAGGCGCTGGTCCTGGAGGACGCGCGGCACCCAGTCGTCGAGCGGCTTGCGGCGCTCGGCCGCTTCGTGCCCAACGACGTTGCGCTCGACGCAGACGCCGAGCGCCTGTGGATCGTCACCGGTCCGAACATGGCGGGCAAGAGCACCTTGCTCAGGCAGGTTGCGCTGATCACGGTTCTGGCGCAGATGGGCGCCTTCGTGCCTGCGAGGCGCGCGCGTGTGGGTCTCGTCGATCGAGTGTTGTCGCGGGTGGGAGCCAGCGACAACCTCGCCCGGGGTGAGAGCACCTTCATGGTCGAGATGCGGGAGACCGCTGACATCCTCCGCTCGGCGAGCGACCGCAGCCTGGTGATCCTCGACGAGATCGGGCGCGGGACGTCGACCTTCGATGGGCTTGCCATCGCGTGGGCCGTCGCGGAGCACCTGGATGAAGCCATCGGGTGCCGCGCGCTGTTCGCGACCCACTATCACGAACTGACGGCGCTGGGGCAGAACAGCGAGCACGTCGCCAACCACAGCGTGAGCGCTCGGGAGCTCGATGGCGACATCGTGTTCCTGCATCGCCTGGTGAGCGGCGCAGCGAGTCGCAGCTACGGCATTGCGGTCGCCAAGCTCGCCGGGATCCCCGAGGCGGTGCTGGGGCGGGCGCGAGGCTTGCTCGAGTCGTTCGAGGGCACCCAGCGGGAGTCCGTCGCCGCGGACGCTCCGCGACCCAAGAAGCATCGGGCGCGACCGCAGCTCGATCTGTTCGCGACCCCAGAGCCCGACGCCAAGGGGCACGAGGTGTTGGACACGCTTCGCAACGTCGACGTCGATCGTCTGACCCCCCTCGATGCGTTGAAGCTCCTCGCGCGCATGAAGAAGAAGCTCTGAGGCGCCACCGCCGAGGCTGGTGGTGCCGCGTGGATTCATTGGTTCGACTCGTTCTAGCGCTTGCCCGGTGACCTCGGCGGTCGCGGCGGCGGGGGCTCGGCGGTCGCTCCGTCCTCCGGCCACGCGTGCCTGGGGTAGCGACGGCTCAGCTGACGTCTCAGCTCTGGGTAGACACGCTGCCGGGAGCTGGCCAGGTCCTGGGTGACCTGAATGGCGCGGCGGTTCGGAGCCAGGAGGTGCAAGGTGAGGGGCACACGCCCGCCTCCGATGCGCGGAGTCTCGCTGCTGCCGAAGAAGTCCTGCAGGAAGGACTGCACCCAGGGCCCGCTACCGCCGGTGTAGTGCACCTGCGTCTTGCGCCCGCCTCGCAGGCGGATCTCTGCCGGGGCATCCCGGTACAGCGCCGCGATCAGCTCCGGCGAGAGGCGACTCTGGACCACGTCGGCGATCTCCTGCGTCTTGAACTCACTCAGGTCAGCCGATTCCGCGAGGCAAATGTCCAGCAGGCTCTCGCGGGTTTGCGGGGGAGAGAGCGCAGCGTCCGCCGCGCGGCAGAGTTCGATGCGGGCAGCGAGCTCGCCGAGCCGGTCCTTGGGATCGAGCTGCTTCAGGCCACGGGTGAGCACCCAGTCCCTGAGCACGCGCGCGGCGTCGGGCCCGGGAGGTGCAGCGGCCTTGCGCTCGTCGATGCACACCGAGCCGTAGTAGATGCGCGCGATGCGCTCGACGCGCGACGTGTCTGGGTTGAAGACGAGCTCGTCCCTGTCGCTGAACAGCTCCGGGTAGCCATCGAATAACCAGTCCTCTTCGATGGCGCAGGCCTGGGTCACCTCTGGTCCGCCGCTTCCCCGTCGATCCACGACCTCCAGCGCGATCAACAACGGCGCGTGATGGACGACGCTCTGCTCCGAGAGGCGCGCGGTCTGACCGCTCATGAAGGTCAGATCGCGACTCGTGCGTTCCCGGGCCCCAGAGGTGCTCTTGCGCGCGGCGACTCGGTCG
>JAGQIY010000076.1 GCA_020430865.1 Myxococcales bacterium | reverse complement strand
GTCAGGCTGACCAGCCGCCAGTCGTCACGATCGCGGATCGTCGTCGGGCGCATGCCGCGGCTCTCGAAGGCGCGCAGCACCTCGGAGAGCTGTTCCGCAAGGATCCCGGTCAAGATCAGGTGCTTGCCAGAGACGCGCACCAGATCGTCAGCCAACTGGAGCAGGACCGTGGTCTCGATATTGGCGATCACGATGTCCCAGTCGGCTTCGTGGAACTCGCCAAGGGGCGTCGCGCTGAACTCGATGGGGGCGCAGCGGCGGTTGAGCCCGAGGTTCTTCTGGGCCGAGCGCAGCGCGCGGGGGTCGATTTCCAGCCCCACGACGCGCTCGGCGCCGAGCAACCGAGCCATGAAGCACAACACGCCGGTGCCGGTGCCGACGTCCAGCACTCGCTTGGCGTCCTTCCAGGTCGCGAGCAAGGAGCGCGCAGCGAGCTGCGTCGTGGCGTGGCTGCCGATGCCGAAGGCCAGATCTGGCTCGATGTGGATGAGCTGGGCGTTGGCAGGGCCGTGAGCGTGTGCGGTGGTGGGCTTCACCCAGAAGCCCTTGCAGAGCTCGATTGGCTCGAGGTGCTGCGCCCACGCCGTCTCCCAGCCGTCCTTCTCGGGCAGGATGCGGTAGCGACTCACCCGACTGGCCTCGACGCCTTGAACCAGCTCTCGCAGTTCGCTCTCGCTCTCGGAGTACAGCACGAGCTCCGCGCCGTCGGCGTGGTCCCGCTCTTCGATGCCTTGTGCTCCGAGCTCGAAGAGCTCGAGGCTCGTGAGCTCGGGCTCCAAGGTCACGATGCGCAAGCTGAACAGGGCCATCAGATCACAGCTCCTGCACCCGAACTCGACTGCGGTCCGCGAAGCGCTCCGCGGCGTCGATATCGGCGACTCGAGTCACCGGACGAGGCGCGGCCCCCAGCGCCGCCAGCAACCAGCGAGGCCGCTTCAGGCCCAGATCCTGGAGCTCGTCGCTCAGTTCCGCGAGGTGCGTCGCATAGGCGCGCATCAGCTCCAGGCGACCGATGCCGTCGAACGCGCCGGCCTTCGGGCGACTCGCTAGCGGGAGCAGCACCAGGGTGTAGAAGAGCAGCCGATGGAGCGCTCTTAGCTTCAGTCGGCTCAGCTTGCCCTCGTCCTTCATCACTTCCCGCAGGAAGTGCACGTTGAGGGGCACGTGGAATGACTCGTCCCGCGTCAGCACCGTCAGCATGCGCTTGAACTCCGGCTGAGCCACACGACGCAGGGTCAGGCGATACGTGGTGGACCCGATGGTCTCGAACATCAGGTTCGTCAGCACGATGCTGTCCATCGCCTTGGCGCCACCATAGAGGCGATACAGGGTGCGGGTCACGCGCCCCATGGGCTTCACTCCGCCGCCCAGCCAGCCGAGGAACTCCGTCAGCAGCTCTCGGTGCCAGCCCTCCTCGTCGCCATACAGCCGGAGCGTCTCGGCCAGATCGGGATCTCGGGCTTCGAACTTCTCTGCCAGCTCATGGGCCTGGCGCAGGCCGGACTCCTCCGCGCGGAACGCCGCGTTGAAGAAGTTGAGCGCGGCCTCTCGGGCCTCGACGCTGAGCTCCACTGGAGCCTTCAGGTCGAGCTCGTCGTCTGCCATGCGCTCGGCGCGCTGCCTCAGCTTCTCGAGCCACCAGGCGGTGGGTCGGGTGGCAGAGCGGGCGTAGCGGGAGGGGAGCGGAGGAGCTGCCACCGAATCAAGTGACCTTGGCGTAAGCGGCGATGTAGAAGCCCGCGAAGCGCTTCAGTGGCGAATCGCACAGCGCGAACTCCGCTCGGCGCAGCGCCTGACGCAAGAGCGGGACGCGCATCACGAAGGCCGTGGGGGTGATGATGCGAACGCCCCGGCTGTCGACGAGAGTGCAGCCCGGCGGGGTCAGCGCCTCGGCTTCGTCGGGGCTGTGGTAGGCGGTGAACACGTGGCTCTCGTTGGCCGAATGCGCAACCTCCCGGGCGGGGCCGTAGCGCTTCACCAGGCCGCGGAAGCTGTGCGGGTTGTAGAGCTCCGCGAGCACCATGCCGCCGGGACGCGTGACTCGGGCCATCTCCGACAACGCCTGGTTCAGGTCCGGCACGTGGGCAAGCACCTTGAAGGCGCAGGTCACATCGAACGAGGCGTCGGGGAAGGGCAGTTCGGTCGCGGAGCCCAGCGTCACGTCCAGACCGCGCTCCTTGGCCTTCTCCAGCATCCCCGGGGACAGATCGAGTCCCTGAGCGTGCTTCGCGAAGCGCGCGATGCGCGACAAGACGAGCCCAGTTCCGCAGCCCACCTCCAGCACCTCCCGACCGGTGGCGAAGCGCTGAACGAACGACGCCTCCAGCTCGTCCAGGAGCTCGTGATAGCCGCCGGGGTCGTTGTCGCCACGCAGCGCCTCGTAGCGCTTGCTGAAGGCATCGTAGTAGGCGCGGTTGGAGTCGTGGCTTCCGGAGGCATCCATAGAGCGCGGAAGGTACGCGCTGGGCGTGTCCGCGCAAGGGTTAAGCGGGCCGACGGCGCGTTTCTTGCCGACCGGCTCAGCGAACGCTGCCGCCCGGGCGCG
>JAGQIY010000791.1 GCA_020430865.1 Myxococcales bacterium | reverse complement strand
GGGGACCGGCGCCGGCGGCACCGCGGGGACCGGCGCCGGCGGCACCGCGGGGACCGGCACCGGCGGCACCGGCGGCAGCTCGACCGCCTGCAGCGGCTCGACCCCCGTGGCGTTGACGGTGAAGAACTACCTCAAGTGGTGCTCCGTCTCGGTCGCTGGCGAGTCGGCTTCCACGGACGCCGAGCAGACCGTGTGCGTGCCGGAGGGCGCGGTGAACCTCAGCGCCACGGCCCTGAGCGGCTTCATCCTCGGCAGCGCCCCGTGGCACAACACCGACGGTGACAGCGGCTCGGGCGAACAAGGCACGCTGAGCGGTAGCGGAGCGAACCAGTCGAGCGCCGCGGTGGTCACCGTGAGCGGAAGCTCCGACTGCGTCTGGATCTGCTGTCCCTTCGCCAACGGCTCGGGCTGTCCCACCACCGATCAGTGCCTGTAGTTCGCTAGTCCACGGAAACGCTCGAGCATCACCCGGCCTGAGCCGCCCCTGGCGCGGGCTGGGTGACGCGTTCGAGCCACTCGAGGCTCGGGCGCAGGCGGTGGCGAAGGCTGCGCCGTGGCGCGCGCCCCATCTCTCGATCCCAGCCGCGCAGCTCTGGGTGACCTGCGTTACCGATCAACCGAATCGGCACACCGGTCACGGGATCCGTGCGGAAAATGAAGAACGAGTGACTGTGCTCGGTGTGGTTCATGTCCCAGGGCGCGTAGCCGCGGATCACGACGATGTCGCCCTGGCGCAGCCCCGCGTGCGCCTCGAGTAGCGCGAAGAAGCGCCCGCGAAACTGGTACGGCACCCGCTGGCTGCCGGTGAAGTCCTCGACCTCGATGCCGGGTTCGCGCTTCGCGTACTCGACGAAGGGTTGCACCGATCGGCGCTGCTCACCGAGCAAGGCGTCGAAGTCCAGCCTCCCGATCACGCGCCCCGGGACCTCGCCACGCCCCCGGTAGCGCGTGCCCGACGCCCGCTCCAGGGTCTCGCTGATGAAGTCGATGCAGACCTGCGGCGCCCGGGGCGCACCGCTCGCCGTGAACACCGGGTAGAACTGGAAATTCAGATCATAGCGCTCTTCGCCCGCCAGGTACGCCTCCCGCCAGCGCTGGCGCAGGTGGCCGTCTTGCTGCCCCCACTCGTTGTCCGGCTCGTCGAAGGGTAACTCCTCGGCGATCTGTTGCCGGATCACTCGCTCCAGTCGTTTCCACACGACAACTCGACGTAGCGCCAGCTCTCGTGCCTCGCTCAGCTTGCCATCGGCGCGCGTGCCGCACACGAGCTCCACCTCCGGGGTCTGACCCGCCAGGAGGCTCTTCTCCCAAACCAGTTCCTGGTCGGCGCCGCGATAGCCAAGCTCTGCCACCACGCGGCTCGAGCTCTGCTCGAGCACCCGCGCGGCTTCGAAGCCGAGGCGCTGCTGCGCTTCGCTGAGGTCGAAGTGCAGGGGTGGGCCCAGGGGCACGCTCGCGTCACTGACCCGATCGAGGAAGAGCAGCTTCGCGTCCTGGCCCTTCAGCGCGCCGTCGTCGTGGACGTAGTGTCCCCTGGCATCGCGTTTGAGGTCGAAGCGCTCTCCGCCGCGCTGCAGGGTCAGCCGCGGCGCGTCGAACAGCGCCTCCAGCGTCAGGTTGCGCTCCAGCGCCCGCGCGAGCTCGGGGTTCGTGGTGTAGAGGTAGCCGTCGCTGAGCAGCACGGCGCGGAGTAGCGGGCGCGCGCCCTGGAGTCGCGACAACAGCCCCTTCAGCGCGGGCTCGGACCAGCGAGCGGTCTGGAGGTGCTGGCGGTAGGCACGGATCACCTGGGGTCGCGCAACGCGCTGCCAGCGCGCGTCATCCGGCTCTGGCTCCGTGTGGAACACGATGGGGGCGCCGCTGGTGCGCATCAGGAGCTGCGCACGGTTCTTCTCGAAGGCGCCAGCGAGCGCCGGTCTCAGGTCGGTGAGGCCGCGGATCCGCTCGGAGCACGCCCTGGCGCTCACCGCCCCTGACGTTTCCCCGGGGTCATCAGCCGCTACCTCCTTCGGGGGTGAGGCGCGCTCGGACTGCACCGACGCCTCTCGTGCGGTCACTGCAGCGCGCGTTTCGCCTGGCGACGGAGAGCGACGCGCGTCCTCTCGCTGTTCACATCCTGGCCCCCAGAGGGCGGTGACGAACAGCGCGACCAGACGGAGCGCGCGCGAACGATTCAACCCTGAAGCTTCCCACGTTCACGCCCTACGTCCAGGTTTCCTTTGGTTTTTCGCCGGGTTCTTCGCGCGCGGTCGAGCGCGAAGGCGCGCCTGCTGGCATTCCACTCGCGGACGGCTAGTCTCGGCTTCGCGATGACCGTCGTCTGGCCACTTCTGCTGAGCCTGTGGGCGCATCAAGGCGCGCCGCTTCCGGACCTCTCGGATCCGGATCAGCCGCCGTCCGGGCAACGCGTGTTCTTCCCAGAGCACAAGCTGCAGCGCCCCGCATTTATCTATGCGGAAATGACGCAGGGTGAGTGCCTGGCGGAGGCGAATGAGCGCGGGCTGCCGTTCGCCCCGGGGCCCAAGCCACCGAGCATCGAGGCACCGGTGACCCTGGAAGCGCCGTTGCGTGGAGTCACCTTCGAGCCCTGGTCGATCTACCAGCGCCGAGAGCAGTCCCGCGCCAAGCGCCACGGTGCGGCGGGCCCCGTGATGGACTGCCGTCTCCTGCTGGCCCTCGACGATCTGGCTGGAGTCGCCATCCAGCATGACGTCGTCCGCGTACGCTACAGCAGCGTCTACCGCGGACTCCGCGCCCGCCGCCCTGGTCAACGCCACGCCGCGGGGGTGGCCATCGACGTCAACGAGCTGATCCTCGCGGATGGCCGCACTTGGAACATCGAGCGTGACTACGAGGGTGCCGGCATCGGAAACAACACCTGCACCTTGTCCGCGCCGTGGCCGAGGTCGGACGTCGCTCGAGAGCTCCGACGCTTCGTGTGCGGCATTGCCTCGGGCGGCTTCTTCAATCTCGTCCTCACCCCCCACTACGATCGACACCATCAGGATCACCTGCACCTCGAGGTCCGTCGCGACATCGACTGGGTCCTGGTGCAGTAGTCGTCCCGACTGACACGAGGCTGTGGGAGCGCAGACACGCGGCGGTCTGCTCTGGCCATGCGTCACGCGTCACAGCGCAACCGAGGTGTTACGCAGATCACTGCGCGGCTCTTCCTCGGAGCGCCCAATAATTTCCACGATCGGGGGTTTTCCAGGGGAAGAGCGCGAGCGCCGGGGTGACGAGCGCGCGGTCTCCAGGGTCGGCACGCGACTTGTAAGAGGAGTGTTCATCGCCGCCTGGAGCGGAACCGAACGGAAGAAGACGACGAACCGCGAAACAAAATCTGCCGACCGCTGTCACAGCCCGGCACCTCGAAACGAAGGCTCGTCCGTACCTAGCAATCACCCGCGCGTCCCCGGCACTCACCCGAAACCACTGAAAGCTCGAGACCCCGGAGCGCGTTGACCTGACCGACCCACACGACCGAGGAGGAGACACCATGAACCGCACCCACAAGCTGATCGCCAAGACCCTGATCCTCGCCGCTGCCGCCTTTGGCGTCGCTGGCACCACCTCGAGCAACGCCCAGGCCTGCGGCGGCGCCTGGGTCCCGATCGTGGAGGAGCAGATCGACTGGCGGGTGCCTGGTGTTGCCCGCGCGGAAAAGCAGATGGACCAAGGCAAGTCCGTCGATGCCGCCGCGAGCGTCGTGCGCATGATGCCGCACATCAAGTCCCTGAAGATGAGCGAGAAGAAGCCGCTGGTGAACCGTGCGATGCGCGTCCTCGCGCTCAGCGTCGCTCGCAACGACGGCCGCCTCGACGCCGCCAAGCAGCTACCAGCGAACATCCAGGACACCTGGATCGGAAAGACCAAGGAAGATCGTCAGGCGAACCTGGCGTGGGCCTCCGACGTACTGCGCAAGACCGCGGCCACGAAGCAGGATGACCCCCAGGCACAGACCGAGCTCGCAGAGGCGCTCGCTCGCGTCGACTCCACTCAAGGCGAGGCGTTCAAGATCCTCGACAAGCTCGCGCAGAAGGATCTGATCGCCAGCCCCGAGGGCTACGCCACCCTGGCTCAGCTGAAGAGCGAGCGGGGGGACCAAGCGGGTAGCAAGCTCGCCCTGCAACGCTGCGAAGGCATGGCCAAGGACAAGGCCCTCTGCTCGAGCATCGCGCGCAGCTGAGTCCCCGAGCCACCGCGCAACGACGCGCGGCACCCCACATCTCCTGAGGCCCACCGTCTCCTCCAGCGTCTATCGGGTTCGACGCGGAGGGGCGGTGGGCCGCCTCATTTCCAGTTCCCCCGCTGCCCTCTTCACGGCTTCCCACGCTTCATCGATAGGATGCGATCCGTCATGCGATCCCGATCTCCTCGTTCTTCACTCGACACACACCGAACGCGAAAGGCCCTGTGGATTTGGGGGTTAGGCGCGACGGTCGCGAGCCTGGCTCTGATCGTGGGCTGCGATGAAGAGCAGCCCGCGACGCAGCCGGAAGCCAAGCCGAGCGCGAGCGCCCCGAGCGCTCCGTCGGCGGCGACCACCGCAGCCAGCGTCAACGGCAACGCCGAGCACGGCAAGGCGCTGATGAAGGAGTTCGAGTGCAACCGCTGTCACGACGGCACCGGACACGAACCGATGGCCCTGGAGAAGCACTGCATCCACTGCCATCAGGACATCATGAGCGGCAAGTTCAACGCCCCGGCTGCGTCGCTCGCCAAATGGAGGCCCAACGTCGAGCACTACGAGGACGCCCCATCCTTCGAGGGTGCGAACAAGCGCTACCGCGCGGAATGGCTGGTCAGCTTCCTCTCGGAGCCGCACGACCTGCGGCCAGGTCTGGTCCAGAGCATGCCACGTCTCAAGCTGGACGAGCAGCAAGTCGCGGACATCGCGGCCTACCTCACGAAGGACGCGAAACCCGAGGCGGGGAAGAACCCGCTCGCAGGCGCGAGCCTCGACAAGGGCCGCAAGCTGATCGAAGAGAAGGGCTGCGGAAGCTGCCACGTGATGAGTGGCGTGCCCGCGTTCATGACCAAGCCAGACCCGAAGACAGCCGACGAGAACACACGCCGCGGCCAGGCCCTGGCCCCTGACCTGCGCTGGGCCCGCGACAAGTTCCCGGTGCAGAACCTGATCGCCTGGATCAAGGACCCCAAGAGCATCAAGCCGGACACGCGCATGCCGGTGACCACGTTGACCAACGACGAGGCCCGCGACATCGCCGCCTACATCTACAAGGCGGAACTCGAGCCGTTCAAGCCGAAGGCGATCCCCGAGCGCCTGCCCAAGCTGAGTCGTGCGGTGACCTATCAGGAGGTCTACGACAAGGTCTTCGGCAAGACCTGCACCCACTGCCACTCGAACCCGGACGTGGCTCGAGGCGATGGCGGCCCCGGCAACACGGGCGGCTTCGGCTTCAAGCCACGAAAGCTGAACATGGGCAGCTACTCGTCTCTGATGAGCGGCATGGTCGATGAGAAGGGCGAGCGCATGAGCGTCTTCACCCCGATGAAGGACGGCACCCCGCGCCTGGTGGCCGCGTTGCTGGCCCGCCAAGCCGAAGAAGCCGGAAAGCCGAACCCCGACGTGCGCGGCATGCCGCTCAGCCTCCCGGCGCTCGAGCCCGAGGAGATCCAGCTGGTCGAGACCTGGATCGCTCAGGGCAGACCCCGGGAGTAGACGAGCAACTCATGCCTCGGCGGGCTCCTCCACAGGCTTTGCCACACGGAACAGCCAGGCGTAGAGCGTTGGCAACACGAACAGGGTCAGCAGCGTCGCGCTCGAGAGCCCGCCAATGACCACCGTGGCCAGCGGACGCTGCACCTCGGCGCCCGCGCTGGTGCTGAGAGCCATGGGAAGGAAGCCCAGGGCCGCGACGCTCGCCGTCATCACCACCGCGCGCATGCGGCTCAGGGCCGCTTGCTTGGAGGCCGTGGCCGGATCCAAGCCGTCGGCGCGCCGACGCTTGATGTCGGTCAGCAGCACGACACCATTCAGGACCGCGATACCGAACAGCGCGATGAAGCCGACCGCTGCGCTGATCGAGAGCGGCATTCCCCGCAACGCAAGCGCTACCACGCCACCAACCGCGGCGACGGGCACGTTCAGGTAGATGAGCAACGCCGTCTTGGTTTCGCCGAAGGCGACGTAGAGCATCAGGAAGATCAGCCCGAGGCAAACGGGGACCGCGAAGGACAGCCGCTCCTTGGCTTGCTCCAGGTTCTCGAACTGCCCGCCCCAGCGCACGGTGTAACCTGGAGGAAACTTCACTTGCTCGTCGACGGCGCCGCGTGCACGCGCGACGAAGCCAGCCAGGTCACGCCCCGCCACGTTCACCTCGACGTTCGTGCGCCGCTGCACCGAGTCGCGGCTGACGCTCGCCGGAAGGTCGGAGGTGCGCAGATCGGCGAGCTGTCCGAGGGGCACGAGCGGCGCCCCGGGCTCGGATCCGACGGGCAGCAGCCGCAGCGTGTCGAGGTCGTTGCGCAGGTCCTCCGGTACCCTGACTTGCAGCGCGAAGCGGCGCTCCCCTTCGTAGACCGTACCGACCTGTCGTCCGCCGATGGCCTCCACCGCGTCCATGATTTGCCCCCCGGAGATCCCGTAGCGCGAGGCGACGCTGCGCTTGACGACGACCTCGAGCGTCGGCAGACCATGCAGCTGCTCGCCGCGAACGTCGCGGGCCCCTGGCACCCTGCGCAGGGTCTGCTGCACGCTGTGAGACAGGCGCTGCAGGGTCTCGAGGTCGTCTCCGTAGATGGTGACGGCGACGTCGGAGCGGGTGCCGCTCAGGAGCTCGGCCATCCTGAGCTCGATGGGCTGGGAGAACGAGAAGTTCATGCCCGGCAGCTCGTCCTCCAGTCGCTCCGAGATCGCGCTCACCAGGCCTTCCCGATCGCTGGCGGTGGTCCAGGTATCCTCGGGGTTGAGCATGACGATCACGTCCGAGAGCTCGACGCCCATTGGATCCGTCGCGATCTCCGGCCGCCCGGTCTTGGTGACCACGGTCTTCACCTCCGGAAACTCCTTGAGGAGCTGCTCGAACCGCGTGGCGCCCGCGATGCTCTCCTCCAGGGAGACGCTGGGGAGTCGACTGATCTGCACCGCCAGGGCGCCTTCGTCCAGCCGCGGGACGAACTCGGCCCCAAGGCGCGAACCGAGCCACAGAGCGCCAGCAACCAGGATGAGACAGGCGCACGCAAGCACCCGAGGGGCGCGGAGCGTGCGCTCGAGCAGCGGCGCGTAGATGCGATGGAGCCAGCGCACCAGCCGCGGTTCGTGAGTCTCCGGTCGGTTCCTCAGCAGCGTGGCGGCGAGCACCGGAACAAAGGTCAGCGACGCCAGAAATGCCCCTCCGAGCGCGAACAGGACGGTGAGCGCCATCGGCTTGAACATCTTGCCCTCGACGCCCGCCAAGGTGAGCAGCGGCAGGTACACCAGGACGATGATCGCCTCGCCGAACAGCGCCGCCCGACGGACCTGCAAGGTCGACGACAGCACCACCTTCGTTGCCTCACGGTAACTCAACGGCGTCTTGCGGTCGCGCGCCGCCGCTCCCAGGTGCACCACGGCGTTCTCGACCACGATGATCGAGCCGTCGACCACGATGCCGAAGTCGATGGCACCGAGGCTCATCAGGTTGCCGCTCAGACCCAGCGCATGCATGCCGATGAACGCCACCAGCAGCGCGAAGGGGATGGTGAGCGCCACCACGACTCCGCCGCGCACTCCGCCGAGGAGCAAGAACAGGACCACGGTGACGAAGAGCGCGCCCTCCGCGAGGTTCCTGGCGACGGTGTGGATCGTCCGCTCGACGAGCTCCGAGCGGTCGTAGAAGATGTCGACGTGGACTCCCTCGGGCAGGCTCGGCTCCAGGGCGCTGAGTCGCGCCTTCGCGTCTTGCACCACCTCCCGGCCATTGGCGCCGATCAGCATCATCACGATGCCGGTCACCGCCTCTCCACGGCCGTCCCGGGTCACCGCGCCGTGACGAATACGCGGCGCGAGCTTCACGTGAGCGACGTCCCGAACTCGAACGGGCACTCCATCCGCCGTGCTCTGGATGATCACCTCGCCGATGCTCTGCAGCGAGTCGAAGCGCGCCTCGCCGCGTACGAGCAGCTGCTCGCCCGCGTGCTCCAGGTATCCGCCGCCGGCGCTGCGGTTGTCGCTCTCCAGCGCGTCGTACAGCTGATTCAAACTGACGCCGAAGGCGCGCAAGCGCTCGGGGAGCACCTGGACCTCGTAGGTCTTCAGCTCACCGCCAAAGGAGTTCACCTCCACCACTCCAGGCACCGAGCGCAGCTCCCGCGCGACGAACCAGTCGAGCAGCGTTCGGAGCTCCATGGGCGTGTGACAGGCGTCGGTGTCCGGTCCTTCCGGCTTGCACGGACGCTCGCTCCTGAGCTCGAACTGGAGCACCTCGCCGAGCCCCGTCGACAGCGGGCCAAGCTCCGTATCGCTTCCGGGAGGCAAAGTTTCCCGCGCCACCACCAGGCGCTCCGAGACCAGCTGGCGCGCGCGCAAGAGGTCGGTCCCCTCGCGGAACACGACGGTCACCGCCGAGAGCCCGAAGCGCGAGATGCTGCGGATCTCCTCCACCTCGGGCAGCCCGCTCATCGCGGACTCCACCGGAAACGTGATGGTGCGCTCCACATCCACCGCGCCCAGCGCGGGAGCGTTGGTCAGGATCTGGACCTGAACGTTGGTGATGTCGGGGACGGCGTCAATCGGCAGCCGCGTGAAGTTCCAGATCCCGATGGCGGCCATCGCCGCGACTGCGACCATCACCAGCCAGCGTTGCCGGATCGAAAAGGCAAGAATGGTATCAATCATCGCGGGTGTCCGTCAGCGGTGTTTACAGCTTCACGAATCCTCAGGAACGCTTCCGCATCGGCTGAAAAAATCACGCCGTC
>JAGQIY010000790.1 GCA_020430865.1 Myxococcales bacterium | reverse complement strand
CTGCGTCGTCGGCGCCATCGAGGCGCTCGAGAAGCGGCTCGGTGGACGTGCTCACCGAGTCCTGATGACACCACAAGGCCAACCATTTCGGCAAGCCACGGCCTGGCGCTACTCGACCCTCGAGCGAGTGATCCTGATCTGCGGGCGCTACGAGGGTTTCGATGAGCGCGTACGTCACCACGTGGACGAGGAGATCTCCCTCGGCGACTTCGTCCTGACGGGCGGCGAGGTGCCCGCGATGGCCGTGATCGAGGCGAGCGTGCGCTTGATCCCCGGTGTGCTCGGAAACGCTGATTCGATCCGCGAGGAATCGTTCGCCGAGGACAACGCTGGTGGCCTCGAGTACCCACACTACACGCGTCCCGAGGAGTTTCGGGGCGCGAGGGTGCCGGAGGTACTCAAGGGGGGTGACCACGCGAAGATCGCTTCGTGGCGCCGGGACCAGGCGCTGGCGCGGACCGCGAGTCGGCGCCCAGATCTCACCACGAAGGAGTCGAAGTGACCGAAGGAAGGCGCGTGGCAGCGGCCTTGATCCACTACCCAGTTCTGGATCGCCAAGGCGGCATCGTGACCACTGCGATCACGAACTTGGACATCCATGACATCTCGCGCAGCGCTCACACCTTCGGGCTGACGGATTACTTCCTGGTCCACCCGGTCGCCGCTCAGCGTGAACTGGCTGAGCGCGTGCGCGACCATTGGCTGCATGGCGCTGGTGGAAGGCGTATCCCCGACCGCCAGCCGCCGATGCGAGCATTGCGGATCGTGGAGTCTCTGGAGAGTGCGCTGGAGAGCCTCGGGCCGGGGGCTGAGCTTTGGACGACGAGCGCCAAGGTCCGCCCCGAGAACACGACCTATGCTGCCGCGCGGCAACTCCTTGGCTCTCGCGGTCCAGCCGTGCTGCTGGCGTTCGGCACCGGCTGGGGCCTACCGGAGAGCGTGGAAGCCAGCGCTACCCGCGCCCTGGAGCCCATTGCGTCACCGCGGGAGGACGGCTTCAACCACCTCAGCGTGCGCGCGGCCGCCGCCATCACGTTCTGGCGGCTGCTCGGCGTCTAGGGTTCCGCCGGGCGACGAGACTCGCTCACTCGCCCCCTCCGGGAGCGTGCTGGCGGAGTCTCGAAGCTCGGGCGCTCGTGAGTCCGGAGAGGACTCGAGCTCACGAAGCGGCTCTGGACAACTGGCTCACTGGAACGGGCGACGCTCCCGGAACGTGACGCTGGTCACGGCATCCGGGTAGATGCGAACGTCGTAGTAGCCCAGCGTTACCAGGGTCTGAGTTCCGTCGACGTCCATCAGTCCCGTCGCCGCGACTCGGGCGACGCCAGGCTCCACGTTCAACGCTGACCAGATCGCCGTGCGACCGGTGCCCACCTCGTTGCGCGCAGACTCGGGGAGCGGGTTGTACTCGTCGTCGTTGAAGTAGCTGACCGCCGCTCGCGTGGTGTTGATGTCGACCCGAGCGTTCTGGATGCGGATGTTGTCGCAGTCGTGGACCTCGCCGCCAATGGCGCCATTGCCCGCAGAGATGGGCGAGCCCAGGGCGACGGTGGGGATCAGCTGGAAGTCGCTGTCCGCCATCGCGCGCTGGTCACGAGTGTACGTGTTGCTGCCAGCGTCGAAGTCCGGATCGTCCTCCGTGATGTAGAGGTTGTACGTGTACAGCGTGCGCCACAGCGGGGCGCCGCCTGCGCCGCTCTCATCGGAGCTGGAGGTGACGACCATCAGCTCCGTGTAGGTCGGCACATCGGCGTAGACGTACTTGCGGTTGTCCACCAGCTCGTCGGGGCAGTCGTCATCGGCGTCTTGAACCACATCGAAGTCATCGGTCACGACGGGCGTACCGATCAGCTCCAGCTTGTCACGGTAGGTTGCGGAGTTGGGGTCGTTGTCGACGGTGTAGACCTCGATCTTCACGTTGCTGAGGTCACAGCCATTGCTGAACGCCTCCACGACGCCCTCCATCGTCACCAGCTTGCTGGGCTTGGTTTCTGGCGCTGGTCCCTCGAAGCACGAGAGGTTTGGCGCGGCGCCCGTGGGATCGGAGTAGTTGATGGTGTCCGTCGTGCGGGAGATGTTGGGTGAGGTTCCCTTGCCAGGCTCTCCGACGAGCACGCAGCAGGAGTCCACGGGGCGCTGCGAGGCGCGCTTGCAGTCGTCGATGGTGCAATCCGCGTGGCAGAAGTCATCGTTGGCAGCACGCCAGGCGCCATCGCAGGAGCTGGGTCCGTTGGTGGCGTAGGACGGCTCCGCGCCGGCACCTCCCGTACCACCGCCGCCCGTGCCGCCGTTGCCGCTGCCGCCGTTGTTGCCGCCGGAGTCGCCCCCGTCGCTGCCGCAGGCCGCCGCGACAAACAGAGCGGGAGCCAGCCAGAGAAAGCCAAAGCGCATGAGTCTCACCTTCGGTTCGTGTTCCAGATTCGCTGCGCCTCGAGCGCAGAAAGCGGGTCTGCGATCGGTCGCTCGACCCGAGTTCGGAAGTTAACCCAAAGCTGGCGCGGCTCGCATGAACATTTGGTTGGTTTTCAGTGAGCCTGCCCTTCGTGGTCGTTGCGCATCGCGTTAGGCGCCCGGCGTCCTGCAAAGACGCGGCGTCACCACTTCACCGCGCGGTGCGGCCTCTCCAGCGCCGCAGAGTGAGTCCCGCGGAGCCAGGGCAACGGAGCCAGGGCAACGATGTCAGGGCACCGGAGCCAGCGCGCGAAGTGACTGCCGCGTCCAGCAGGGGAGCAGGACGACGCGTACGGCCACCCTGGGGAAACGCGCGCGCACGCGCAGCGCAACACGGGTCCAGTCACGTGCGAGTGCTTTCAACGCTGGGCAAACCAACGCTGGGCAAACCAACGCTGAGCGAACCAACGCTGG
>JAGQIY010000789.1 GCA_020430865.1 Myxococcales bacterium | reverse complement strand
GCCGAATCTACGACTTCCGCACGCGGGGCGAGCAGCCCTTCACCGCCCTCATCGAAGCCCAGTTCGCCGAGCAGCCGCCTCAGAAGCTCGACCGACGCCTGCCCAATCACGGCCGCAAGGTTCTCGTGTTCAGCGATGGTCGTCAGAAGGCCGCGCGGCTCGCGCCGGCGCTGGAGCACAGCCACGCCCGCGACCTGTTTCGGCAGGTCGTCGCGCTCGCGGCGCACGACCTCCGCGAAGGGGCCGGTGTCACCGCGCTCCAGTACCTCTATGCCGGCGTCGCGCGGCTGTGCGCGGACAGGGGCTACGACCTCTTCCCGGCGGCCGACGAGATCGAGTTCCACGGCCACCTCGCGCAGGCAAAGGGCAAGACCATCGAGCAAGCCCTGGAGATGGCCAACCGGGGCTGGCTGCGGCCCACACGCTCCTTCGCGCAGGCGTTGTTCAGCGAGCTGACCGACCGCTACTACTCGCTGCCGTCACTCGCCCTGGCGACGGTCGAAGAGGATCCGGTGGTCGAGTACGTCTTCGACGACTTCCCCCAGGTCGGCCTCGATCGCGACGCCGTCAAGGTGTTGTTCCGCGCCTGGCTGCGTCAGCATCTCGAGCGGCGGTCCTTCCGTCCCGACGGCGCCGAGATCCGCGACCTGGGCGAGGGGTGGGCCGGCCCCGTTGGGATCAACGCAGCCCAGCTCAACCACGTACTCCCATACCGTTTCGACGCCTACCTCACCCACATCCTCGAGGACGACGCGGACGCGGTCGCAGCGGTGACCGGCTGGTTCCAGCGCCTCGTGAGAGAGAAGGGACTGCTCCACTTCGAAGGCGACCTCTTTTACCTGCAACTGCGCGGCCTGAGTCTCAACCTGCGCCTCGAGGGGAGCTGGCTCCGCTGCCGGGACTGCGGGCGCATCCATCCAGAGGTGCTCGGGAATGCGTGCCCGGCATGCCTCGGCGAGGTGGTGGAGGCCGATACCGCCTACCTCGACGCCCGCACCGGCTTCTACAGCGACCAAGTGAAGCGCGCCTTTGACCCGCGCTGCCTCGAGCCCTTCGGCATGTCCGCCGCCGAGCACTCCGCGCAGCTCACCGGCCAGCCGGACGACAGCGCCTTCAACAAGGTCGAGGAGTACGAGCTGCGGTTCCAGGACATCCCCCTCGAGGGGCAACCTCCGATCGATGTCCTGAGCTGCACGACGACGATGGAGGTGGGGATCGACATCGGCGCCCTCTCGGGTGTGGCGCTTCGCAACGTGCCGCCGCATGTGGCGAACTACCAGCAGCGCGCTGGCCGAGCCGGGCGGCGAGGGCGGTCCATCGCGTCCGTCGTGACCTACGCTCACGGCACCTCGCACGACGCGCACTACTTCGACCACCCCGACGAGATCATCTCGGGCGATGTCCGCCCGCCCATCGTCTACATCGAGAACCAGCAGGTGCTGGAGCGCCACGTCCACGCCTACCTGGTCCAGCGGTTCTTCCATGAGCGCGTGCCGCCCGATCCGACCAGCTACGACCTCTTCGGATCGCTGGGTACGGTGGAGCAGTTCCTGTCCGAGGCGCACCCCTGCTCGCTTCTGAAGCTGGAAGGCTGGCTCGACGACAACGCCCACGCCCTGCAGGCCGAGCTGGCCGGGTGGGTTCCGACGTTCAGCTTCGGTCTGGACGAGCCCATCTCCGGTGTCGACGACACCGTCGCCAGCAGCATCGCGCGGGCGAAGGCTCGCATTCGCAGGGTGCTGCCGGTTGAGGAGTTCGCGCAGCGCGAGACCCTCGAAGGGCTCGAACGCGAGGCCCTGGAGCGGCGTCTGGAGGAGCCCCTGCTCGAGGCCCTCATCGGCCACGCGGTGTTCCCGCGATACGCCTTCCCCACCGACGTGGTCAGCTTCTGGGTTTCGAGGGCGCG
>JAGQIY010000788.1 GCA_020430865.1 Myxococcales bacterium | reverse complement strand
GGTCGGCAAGTCACCGTGGACCGGCGAGCTGCCTCCCGGTCGCCATCGTATCCGCGTGGAAGAGGATGGCTACACGAACTACGAACGAGAGCTCCTGCTGGGACCAGATCGTGCCCAGGACATCGACGTGACTCTCAAGCCAGAGGCGCCGAAGACGACGCCGCCGCCGGCCATGAACGCGGATCGGGGGACGGAGCCGCAGATCTCGGTCTGGACCTGGACGGCGCTGGGTGTGACGACGGCAGCCCTCGCGACGTCCTTGGTCTTCGAGCTGTCGCGCAGAGGCGCGGAGAGCGACGCCGAGGACGCTCCCACTCAGCTCGAGTATCAGGACGCCTACGCCAGCATGGAGAGCCGGCAGACGACGTCCCGCATCTTTCTCGGCGTGGGGGCCGTCGCTGCACTGACCAGCGGGGTGCTGCTGTACCTCGACTTCAACCGCGAGGGCGACACGAAGGTGGGCTTCGGTTGCTTGCCGGGTCAGTGCGCCGCGTTCGCGGGGGGACACTTCTGATGTCGCGCTCGATGCATGCTGCGGTGTGGCGCTCGCTCTGGCTGTGCGCCCTGGCCGTACTCGTCGCCTGTTCGTCCAACCTCGACGCCGATGGCGCGGGCTACCCATGTGACGCAAATCGGCAGTGCGCCGCTGGATACTCCTGCAACCAGGACGACGTGTGTATCCGCGAGGGATTGAGCGGCGGCTCCGGAGGCTCCGCCGGCAGCGGAGGCACAGGCGGGACCAGCGGCGTGGGAGGCAACGCTGGAAGCGGGGGCGTCGAAGCTTGTCCCGCCGGGCAGCAGAGCTGCGATGACGAGTGCGTCAATCCACAGCTGAACCCGGAACACTGCGGTGCCTGCAACACCCCGTGTACGGCGCCTCCCGGCGCGGTGCCTACCTGCGCTCAGGGCCGCTGCGACTTCAGCTGTGAAGCGGGACTGACCCGCTGCGGCGACGCCTGCGTGGATCTGAAGTCCGACCCCGACAACTGCGACGCCTGTGGAAAGCTTTGCCCGGCGGTAGCTGGCGGTGAAGCAGCGTGCAAGGCCGGCGTCTGCGGGAGCGACTGCGGAATGGGGCGCACCGAGTGCGATGGCCTGTGCGTCGACACCGCTTCGGATCCGGCAAACTGCGGCGGTTGCGGCGTCGCCTGCTCGGCGTCGCAGGTCTGCGGTCCCCAGGGTTGCGCGGACGAGTGCCCCACCGGGTACGCACAGTGCGGTCAGTCCTGCGTCGATGTGGACACGAACGCAGGGCACTGCGGTGGCTGCAATCAGGCGTGCAACGCCCCGAGCCACGCCGACGCCACCTGCACGGCGCAGAGCTGCGGCTTCAGCTGTCGCACGGGCTATGACGAATGCAACGGCGCATGCGTCGACACCGACGACGATCCGAGCAACTGCGGCAGCTGCGGCAACAGCTGCGTGAAGCCGGCTCACGGCAGCGCGTCCTGCAGCGCCGGCAGCTGTGGCTTCTCCTGTGAGCCCGGCTACGTGCGCTGCGGTAACGCCTGCGTCGCCATCGACAGCAATCCCTCGCACTGCGGAGGCTGCGGCGTGACCTGCGACGAAGACCAGGTATGTTCCTCAGGGAAATGCACCGACTCTTGCCCGACGGGCAGCACCGAGTGCAGTGGTCAGTGCACCGACCCACGGAGCGATCCCGCCAACTGCGCTGGCTGCGGCGTCGCCTGCCCGGAGCCGGCTCATGGCAGCGCGTCGTGCGCCGACGGCATGTGCGGCTTCGACTGCGACAGCGGATACAGCCGCTGCGGTGGACAGTGCAGGGCGCTGGACAGCGACGTCGACAACTGTGGGAGCTGCGGCAATCGTTGCACGGCGCCCTCGGGAGCGACGGCGCTCTGCGACGCGGGGACGTGCGACTTTCAATGTGCCCCGGGGCTCACGGAGTGCAACGGCCAGTGCGTGAACCTCGACACCAACAAGCTGTTCTGCGGGGCCTGCAGCACGGCGTGCGGCACCGACGAGGTCTGCCTCGCTGGGTCTTGCGAGACCGACTGCACTTCCCCAACGACGGACTGTGATGGGTCATGTGTGAACACGAGCAGCGATCCCGAGCACTGCGGGGGCTGCAACATCGAGTGCTCGGCGCCGAGCTTCGGCACGGCAACCTGCGACACGGCGAGCTGCGACTTCACCTGCCAGGCAGGCTACGTGCGCTGCTCTGACCAGTGCGTTCCGGCCCAGGGCGATCCCGACAACTGCGGCGCCTGCGGCAACGTATGCCCCAGCGTCAGTCATGGTTCGCGCACCTGCCAGGCCGGAGCGTGCGGCGTCGCCTGCGACTCGGGCTACAGCCAGTGCGGCAACAGCTGCGTGAGCTTCAACAGCGATCCCAACAACTGCGGCAGCTGCGGCAGGCAATGCGGCAGCGGCATGGTCTGTGTCGCGGGAGACTGCGTCATGGACTGCCCCGGCAGTCAGACCGACTGCAGCGGCCAGTGCGTCGACACCAGCTCGAACCCGGAGCACTGCAGCACCTGCGGAAACTCCTGTGCGGAACCGATTTCGGGCGACGAGAGCGGCGAGCCGGTATGTACGGGCAGTAGCTGCAGTCTGAGCTGCGGCGCCGCGACCCCCGACCTGTGTGGCTTCAGCGGGGGCATGGGATGCGTCGACCGACAGACGGACCCTGGCGCATGCGGGAGCTGTACGAATCGCTGCGGCGAAGGTGAGCGCTGTGTGGGAGGAAGCTGCCAGGCGGACGCTTGCGCCCCTGGTCTCGTGAAGTGTGGCGGTGTGTGTGTGGACAAGAGCACGGACAACGCCAACTGCGGCAGCTGCGGGAACAGCTGCGGGCTCCTCGGCCTGGGCAACCGCTGCCAGGGCGGGGGCTGCAAGTTCTCTTGTTCCAGCGGAAGAACGGATTGTGGAGGGGACTGCGTGGACACTATGCGAAGCAACCAACACTGTGGAGGCTGTGGAAATCGCTGCGACAGCGGCGAGATCTGCAGCGCGGGGACCTGTCAGCCCTTCCAGTACGCCAGCGGCTGCTGGGAGTGCGGTGGGCAAAACCCAACCTGCTGCGTGCAGGGCTCGAGCCTCTTGTGCCTGCCTCAGGGGGTGCCATGCCCGTGAGTGCCTGGCGCCATCGCTTGACGACCTGGGCTGCAAAGCAGTCCAATCGAGGCATGGGCATCGACGAACGTCGGGAGCGGGAGCGCGCAGCGCGGCGCAGCGCGATCCTCCAGGCCGGCTGGGAAGTCGCCGAAGAGCAAGGCTGGGCGCGCTTCTCGGTGGAGAAGGTCGCGGCCAAGGCGGAGCTGGGACGAGCCACGATCTATGGCTACTTCGAGTCCCTCGAGATGCTCGTCTTGAGCCTCGCGGCGGAGGCCATCGACGAGCTCACCGAGCGGGTGGCTCAGGCGCCGGGCCTCAGCGAGGCGCTGGATGTACCCGTGCGCCTCGCCCAGCAACGCCCCGCGGCGTTCGCGCTGCTCTTCCCGGAGTCCGAGAACGCTCGCAAGCTCTTCCTGAGCCCGCACCTCGAGGAGTTGCGCGGCGACGCGCTGGAGGTGATCGGTCGGCTGAAGAAGCTCGCGTCACGCTCGGGGGCGAACCTCCCAGAGGACTCGAAGAGCGCTGCCGCGTTCATCTCCGGGATCTCCATTGCCGGCGCCATGGTGCCCGAACTGAAGAACAGCACGACGATGCGCCGCAAGTGGCAGGAGTTCTGCTTGGGAGTGATTCGCCAGCAGGCGGCCGAGGAGGCGCCTCAGGATCCAGAGACGCCAGCGGGCTCCGAAGCCAGCTAGCACATTACCTCCGGGAAATTGCACGGGCCCGCTGTCTTCAGCGGGCCCGCTTTCTTTTTTGTGCTCTGGCGGCTCAGCCTCCGGGAGGTCCTCCCATACCGCCGTCGCCTGAAGCGGAGCAACCGGGACCCCCACTTTGAATGGTGATGGTCTTGGAGACGAGCATCGCGCCGTCCGACATCTTCTGGACGTCGTACAGATAGGGCGACTTGTCGCTCTCCCCCCCAACCACGTTGTCATCGTCGAGGTGGACGTTGGGGATGCCGAACTCTTTGTAGTCCGCGTGGTTGGTGAAGATGTCGTCGACCAGCTCGTCCTCCCACAAGAGCTGCGAGACAACGTAGCTACTGTTGTTCACCCGCACCTCGAAGTGCACGTGCACCGCACGGCTCGAGTACCAACCGGGGAAGCAGCTATCGAAATAGACGACGCCATCACTGTCTGTCGTCTGGGAACCGCGGAAATACATCTCCTGTTCAGCCTCGGGTTCGTCGCCATAGCAGAACGAACCGCTCGGAGTGACACCGGAGTAGACGCCCGTGATCTTCGTATGCCAGATCTGCACCCAGGCGCCGCTGATCGGGTTGCAGCTCGCGTCCACGAAGCGCATCGCGATGCGCATCGGGATCCCCGGGTAGCCTTCACTCACATCGACGCGTTCGATGGTTGTTTCCGTGGTGCAAGGCCCCTCCGTGGTGGAGCAGATCAAGTTGCAAGAGCTCGGCGCGTTGGCGAACGGATTCGGGTAGTTCGCCTTGTCCGTCATGCCGGCAGTCCCGCCGCTGCCCCAGCCAGTGGTCGAGCTTGTCCCGCCGCTGCCCGCCTCACCTGCGCTGCCGGCCTTTCCGGCTTCGCCACCAGCACTCCCGCCACTTCCTCCGGCGCCACTGGTACCGCCGGTGCCATCGCTGGAGTTGGAGTCCGAGCTACACGCGGCGACCGCGATACCAGCACCGAGCACCCACAAGGTGTTGCGCCGACTGATACTCGCCAACTTGCCCGGTTGATTCGTCTTTTTCTGCATAAGCCTCAAAGGGGGTTGGGGGGGAGGAGCACCTGGGGAGGCGTCGCTAGGCAGCAAGACAGCCAAACCCACGTCAGCGTTAAGGCCCACACGCCAAAAACTGATCCGCTGAAAACGGATGCCCCGCGACTACGGGACCGGCGCCGTTGCCCAACCCAGAGCCAACTGGTACTAGCCCACAGAGTGGGGTAGCGTCGAAAGCCGTCTCGTCGCAGCTCTGCCTTCGACCGCGTTACCCCGCGGAAGTCGCGGAGCGAACTCGCCTACTCCGTGGGGACGCCGACGGTCTGCCAGGCGATGCGCGAGAGCAACTTCAAGAGCTCCTCCTGCGTGGAGAGCGCCTCTTCACCGAACGGATCCCGACCAGTCCAGCCCTTGAGCAGGGGCGCGGCTATCACGTATCCCCCGAGCATGTTGTGAAAGGCGAGGATCATGTTGGCGGCCAGCTTCGTGTCACCTGGGTTGGTCTCCAGCGAGTGATTGAGCAGCGGCGCCATGCGCGTGATCACGCTCTCCAGCTCTTCGCCGCCAGCAAGCGTGGCGTGCTCCAGCACCCGAGGATAGTTGGGGTAGTTCACGTACAGCCGGAACATGCGCAGCACGTTGGTCTCGGCGTCCACCTCACACGTCGGCGGCAGGACGAGATCCTTCAGCGCTTCCGCGAACGGCAACAGCAGGCGATCCAGCACTGCCTCGTACAGCGCCTGCTTCGAGGCGAAGTGCTTGTACAGCGAGGGCGTGCGGATCCCCACGCCGTCAGCGATGTCACTGAGCGACGCGGCGCGATAGCCGCGGATGGCAAACTCGTTCTCCGCAACATCCAAGATGCGAATGCGGGTAGGGACTCGATCACTGGTCGGGGACACGCTGCCTTGATGAGTATCATGGAGGGCGCCGGGTGCTAAAGCCGAGTCACACAAACCCAGTCTCCGCGACCCTGGCCGGACTCGGGCAACGCGTGCCTGGGCTCCGCAAGCTCATGGGGCGCAGCGCTCGACGACAGCAGCCACCTGAGTGCGCGGCGCTCAGCGCGTGCATGCAGCGCGCCCTGCAGCAATCGACGAAGTTTGGCGGTCAAAGCCTGGTGACCGGAGCGACGAGTGGTCTCGGCCAGGCGGTCGCAAGGCAGCTCTCCAAACTGGACTCGCCACTCGTGCTTCCGACCCGCGGCGCCCGACGTCCCCTGGGCCTGAGCGCGCCCGCGCTGGTTTTCCCGGTAGATTTTGCGGACTTGAGCACGCTGCCCAGGCTAGTGGAGCAGCTGGAGCCGCGTTCGCTCGATCTCGTCGTCCTGAACGCGGGCGTGATGACGCGCAGCAGCCGCGCCACCAGCCAGGGCCTCGAGTCGATGTTCGGGGTGAACTATCTGGCGACTTTCGCCTTCTTGCGGCAGCTGCTCGCGGCCGAGCGGCTGCGCCCGGCTGCGAGCACACGCGTCGTGATCGTCTCCTCGGAGGCCCACCGCAGCGCGGCGCCCCTCGACCTATCCCGGCTTGGGGCTTGGGTGGACTTCGGCAGCCTGACCGGAATGCGGCAATACGCCCACAGCAAGCTGCTGCTTTGCGCCTTCGCGACCGAACTGGCGCGCCGTCTCGACCCCAAGGCCGCCTGTGTCTGGTCCCTGTGCCCGGGCCCCGTCAACTCCCGCATCGCCCGCGAAGCGCCACGGGCAGTGCAGCCCGCGCTGGACTTGGTGATGCGCCTCGGGTTTCGCTCGCCTGAAGCAGCGGCGCGGCCCGTGGTCGCCCTGGGTGTCCACCCGTGCTTCGAGGGCGCAAGCGGGCACTATTTCCATGTGGAAGAATGCAAGGCGGTCTCCGCGCAGGCATCGGATCCGAGACTCGGGCGCGACCTCTGGGAGGCCAGCGAGGCACTGCTAGACCGCCTGGGGCACGGCGTGGCACCGCCCGCCCCGATCTACCTGCGCAGCTGAGGAGGAAGCCATGTTCGTCGAACGCACACCGGAAGAGAGCGAGCAACGAGTCGAAGCTGGAACGACGTGGGAGGAGTTCTGCGACCAGCTCAAGCTGGCAGGCAGCATCATCACTCGTGACAGCTCCCCGAGCGGCGCGCTCGATCGCTCCGAGGGGTTTCGCTATCTGAGCCGGATGTTGCGAGCGGCGCTCGAGACCTTCGTCGAGAACTCCGACCCCATGGCGCCCAGCCTGGGTCGCGTCGTGCACGAGACCGCCAAGATGGGCGCCGACAACCCGGACAATCGCTACTACAACGCGCCTCTGCGGGGCGATCAGGAGTATCTCATCCGTGGCAACCGTGGCTCCGTGCACTACCTGGCCTTCGCGACGCAGGTCGGTCACTACGGGCGCGGGGGCGGCATGCCTCCCACGGGCTTCATCGAGGCCAAGGATCTGCAGCTGGATCCCGACGGAGGCTTCGAGCTGGTGATCAGCAAGCAACGCCACGCGGGAAACTGGCTTCCGATGAGCGACGAGACGGGGACGCTGATCATTCGGCAGACGTTCCTCGACCGCGAGCACGAGGTGCCCGCCGAGCTCCATCTGGAGTTGCTGAATCAGCCGCCAGCCCCTGGCCAGCTCACACCCCAGCGCATCGACCAGGGTCTCGGGCAGTCGAGCGCGCTGGTGCTCGGCGCGGCAGCGCTGTTCGCCAGCTGGGCCGAGGGCTTTCAGGCTCATACCAACCAGCTACCGGAGTTCAGCGCCGAGACCTCGCGCGCCTTCGGCGGCGACCCGAACATCACCTACTACCACTCCTACTGGCGCCTGGACCCCGATCAGGCGCTGGTCATCGAGACGCCCGTACCGGCGTGTGACGCCTGGAACTTCCAGCTCAACAACCACTGGATGGAGTCGCTGGACTACCGCTACTTCACCATCCACGTGAACAAGCACACCGCGCGCTATCGAGCCGACGGCAGCGTGCGCATCGTCGTGGCCCATCGGGATCCTGGCGTGCCCAACTGGATCGATACGTGCGGGCACGACCGCGGCACGATGTGTTTCCGCTGGGTCAGAGCCGAAGCCACGCCTCAACCAAGAACCCGCGTCGTCATCCTGGCGGAGCTCGCCAGTGAAATCGAACAACCCGGCTGATGCTCCCCAGTAAACCCCATCGTCCACGCGCCATCGCCGCGCTCGACCGAGTCTCTGCTCCGGGCCGGCGCCTGCTCGAACGCGGCTTCGACACGTCGCGCCTGCAGGGCAACGGTCGAGGCCTACATTCAGGATCAGCGTGTCGCCGACCACGACCGCAATGGCCCCGGACGCCGCTCGACCAAGGAGGAGCACCTGCCCGAGCATCGGCGCGACCATCGCCACCGAGACCCAGCGTACTGGCGTGAGCGCGCTGCCGAGTACGGAGCCGACATCCGCACCCTGATCGACGGCGTGCTCGACCACGATCCCGTCAAGAGCCGTGTCGACATGGCCTGCTCCTGCCTGCGCCTGCTCACAGGGCTCGACGAGGAACGCCGCACCAGCGTAACGAAGCACGCGCTTCGCTTCGGCAACGTCCACTACAGCGAGCTCAAGCGGATCGTCGAGCGAGAGTTGGACAAGCAACACGAGCCCGAGCCGTCCGTCTCCAGCTGCTGGGGCGAGCACACGCCGACGTTTGCACGCTCGGGTTCCGACTATCAACAGCGAGTAGACTCCTCCTGGAGTACTGCCGCGCGGAAGTTGGAGGAGGTGGCACATGCGAATGCATGACGACCTCAACCAACTACTCAAGAAGCTGCGCCTCAGCGGGATCCTCGCGACCCTCGAGCTGCGGCTCAAGCAAGCCGCCGAAGACGATATGGCTCACCGTGAGTTCCTCGTGCGGCTTCTCCAGGACGAGGTCGATCGGCGCGACACCTCGCAGATGGACCTGCGCATCCAACGCGCGGGCTTCGACAAGCTCTGCTCGCTCGAGGACTTCGACTTCCAGTTCAACCCCGAGATCCCAAAGGCGCAAATACTCGATCTGGCGACTTGCCAGTTCGTGTCACGAGCCGAAAACGTGCTGCTCATCGGGCAATCTGGCCTGGGCAAGAGCCACATCGCGCAAGCCCTCGCGCTACGCGCGTGTCGAGCCGGATTCACCGCGCAGCATATCCTTGCGGAAGAGCTGTTCCGGCAACTCCGAGCAGGCCGTGGCGACGGCACCTACGAGCGCCGCCTGGCCCGTCTCGCGAAGGTCGACGTCCTCGTCATCGACGACCTGGGCCTGCGTCCCTTGCAGAACCAGGAGCCGCTCGACCTCTACGAGATCATTCGTCAGCGCTACGAGCGGAGCAGCCTAATCATCACCACCAACCGCGACGTCGCCGAGCTCACCCAGCTCCTGCCCGATCCGCTGCTCGCCAGCGCCGCCATGGACCGCCTCCTGCACCACTCGCAGGTCATCAGGCTCGTCGGCGACACCTACCGCAACCCCAAGAAGAACGACCCAAAGAAGACAACCAAGAAGGAGAACACCAAGTGACATCGACTACGCGAACCCTCCGCCAGGATCACCTTGGCCGATCCGGGATCCTCTCCCCGATCCGCCGACTGGC
>JAGQIY010000787.1 GCA_020430865.1 Myxococcales bacterium | reverse complement strand
GGGCTCCTGCGCCGCCGCTGCCGCCCTGTGCCTGGCCGCCGCCGGCTCCCTGTGCTCCCGTGCCGCTTCCTCCCACGGAGGAGCTGCCGCCAGTCTGACCACCGCTTCCGCCGTTGCCGCCGGGATTCGAACTGCCGCCGCCGCTGTCGAAGGTGATGTCCTGGGCGCTGCCGCAGCCACTGGTGAGCAGCAGCGTGAGGGTAGCGAGCAGGGCGAAGCCAGCCGGAGAGTCACGTCGGTGGACGAGAATGAAGTGTTCTGGGGAAGCCATTCCGGCGATGATCGTGGGCGGGCTTCTGGAGCGTCAACTACTCTGGTCGCCCCACCGGGCTGGTTTCGCCGTCACGGTGGGCTCACGCCGTGGGCGTTGCCGCAGGCGGAGGACGGGGGTACTGAGAACAGATGATTCCGCCTAGCACCGCCTGGTCGTCCCGGGTCCGCCGGGTTCTGTTCGGGGCGCTGATGTCGGGGTGCTGGGTGGCCATCGCGGCGGCCCAGGAGCGGCCGCGACCTTCGACCCTCGAAGCGCGCTTGCTGGCGCAAGGGGCGCTGCCGCCGCAGCCGACTCACATCTACTCCAAGGGCTACGCGACCTTCGTCTATCCACAGCCCTCCAAGGGCACGACACAGATCGGCTATATCCGGGTCGGGCACGGTGTGCGGCTTCGATCCGGTTCGTCGCCACGAATGGGCCCTGGCTGTGCTGGCGGCTTCTATGCGGTGGAGCCCCGCGGATATGTGTGTCTGGACCGCAGCGCTACCCTGGACCCGACCGGGCGCTATACCAGCGCCATGAGCGGCCTGGTGCCCTCGGACGACGCGTCCCCCTATCACTTCGCGCTGTCCAACGGGACGCCGATGTACCGGCGCTTGCCGACGCGCGAGGAGTGGACCAAGGCGGAGCGTTTCCTCGGGGCTCCGGGGACGCACGCGCCGCTCAGCTGGGGGAACAAGGGGCACGAAGTCCTGGCGCAGGATGCCCTGCCTGCGGTGGATGGCGCTCTGCCGTGGTTCCTCGAACAGGGCGGCTCGGCAGGGAGCTCCAAGCCGTTGGGCCTGGTGCGTCGGCAGATCCCCCTCGGATCCATGCTCGCCTACGTGCGCGTGTTCGAGCACGCTGGACGGCGCTGGCTGCTCAGCGCTGACGGCACCGTGGTGCCCGCGGATCGGACCAGAACGTTCAGAGAGTCCAGCTTCGAGGGGATCGAGCTCGACGCCCAGACTCAGCTCCCGCTCGGTTGGTTCCGAGAAGGGGCCGCAGCGCAGTATCGTCAGGTCGGCGAGAAGCTGGTCAAGGCATCCCGGAGCTGGCAGCGTCTCGGTCACGTGCGCCTCGACGCCGGGGCGGAGCCGCGGTCCTTCGCCGGTGAGTCCTATCTCCTGACGCTCGAGCGAGACGAACAGGGACCCCTGTGGGTGCGTGAGGCGGACATCGCTCGCGTGGACGCTCGAGAGAAGTTGCCGTGGGGAATTACGGATCAGGACAAGTGGCTTTGGATGAGCATCTCCCGTGGGACGCTCGTCGCCTACCAGGGAGAGCGCCCGCTCTTTGCCACGCTGGTGAGCCCCGGCGTCGGTGGTGTCCCGGTGAAGGGGCGAGATCCGGTCAAGTACTCGACGACGCCCATGGGGATCTACCGTATCACCTACAAGCACCGCGCCGCGACCATGAGCCCGGAACAGGGGGAAGACCGAAGCTTCTGGATCGCTGACGTGCCTTACACGCAGTACTTCAACGCGCCATTTGCCCTGCACGTCGCCTACTGGCACGACACGTTCGGCAAAGGGATGAGCGCGGGTTGCGTGAACCTGTCTCCACGGGACGGCAAGCGCCTCTTCGGTTTCACGGAGCCCGAGGTGCCGGAGGACTGGAACGGTGCCGCTGCTGGCGGTGTCAACGGCAAGGGCACGTTCGTCGTGATCGAGCGCTGAGCGCTTGCGGTCGTTCGTCGCGCCGAGTGCGAGCGGGAAGCTCCCGTTGTCATCGCCTCAGGCTGCTCTAGAGTCTGCCGAAGACCACGTCGGCGCGTTCGCCCTGCGGTTCGGCGCGTAAGGTGACGACGACCTCGAGCTGCTCCGTTTCCGAGATGAAACGTAGCGCCTGACCATTGTCCCCGTAGTCCTCGCTGGTGAAGCCACGAGTCTCGAGCTGCACTCGGTACCAGTTGAGCACCGAGTCCGTGTCGCTCCCGGCGAAGAAGCGGTAGTGCCCCGACACCCCGTCTTGATCGAGCTTGGAGTCCTGGACCGCCGCCCCGGGGTACACGGGGACCCATTGAGGCATGCTCGTGCCGTGGCCCTGAGGTTGCCTCGCGAGGATCACGATCGCGATGGTCGCGATGGTCAGGGTCAACACGCCGCCAGCGCCCACACTCAGAAACCAACTCCACAGGCGCGCGCGACCTCGAGGGAGGGGGCGCCTGTAGCTCTCGTCAGCCGCCTCGCGCCTTGCAGCGGAGGGAGGCGGTGCGGCGGATGAAGGCATGAGTTTGGGGGAGGTCACGCTGAACGACGAGGTTCTAGCCCGAACTCCCGGGGGGAGTCGAGCTTTCGAAGGATCTCAAGGTTGGCTCAGATATGGGTAGCTCGCCAGCTGACGTCGGGCGCCTCGCGGGTGTTCAGTGGAGGATCCCCACCAGGTGCGGGCTTGGATGGAGGCGCAAGTGCAACTCCGCGGCGCGCGGCATTGGCGTCCGTCGCGCGCGCACCCTGACGACCAAGTAGTCGAGGCCGATCACACGGGGGATCGCCAAAGCGGCTCGCGGTCCCGGTGGCAGCAGCGAGCGCGATAGCAGATGCCCACGAGCGTCGTAGAGCCAGACGTCGTGTGGCACGGGCTGGTCACCAAAGCGATACGAGGCGAAGTCCTGGAGGATCAACCGGTCCTTGTCGATGCTCTCGAACTCGATCGCGGTCACTGCGGTCAGCGTGAGGGCTGCCAGATCGAGCACTCGCTGCTTCAACGTGGCGATCATGCGCTGCTGCTCCGCGAGGGGTTGGCCTCCGGCCTGAACCGCCCGCGTCAGTGACTCGTCGCTGATGCTCGCGACGCGCTTCAGCGCCCAGTAAACGTCGTCCGGTCGCACCTCATCGAAGGGCTCGTAGGGCGTGGACGCGGTGAAGCTCTCCACGCTTGGTGAGCTTGCGAGCAGCCGCGTGTCGCTTGGTGTCTTGCTGTCGATGCCGCGAGAGCTCAGGCCCAGCGTGAACAGGTTGACCAACGGTGAGCCTGCGACGACACCTGCGGCCGATTCATAAGGTTGGCCCGCCACGAGCCTGGCCGAGCCCAGCCCCGGGCTGGAGCGCACGTAGAAGTGCTGCACGTAGCCGTCGCCAGGAGGCCCAACGTAGGCGTCGCGCATGCAGTGGGCGCTGATGCCGCTGATGTCCAGCCAGGCGGCGATTGGCTGCAGCGCTCGCAACGTGCGCCGATGCTCGTGGGGCACGCGATCGTTGGCATCGTCTGCCCTCAGGCCTCGTGGAGGCGTCACGCCGATGTCGGTGCCGAGCGGCCAGCGGGTGGCCATCATCACTCGTCGTTCCTGGCCACGCCGCAGCACGCGATTCTTCGGATCTCCGTCCACGAGGTCTTCGCGTGTGATCGCGATGCGGTGAGCCGGTGCCGTACGGTAGCCAATGGCGCGGATCAGGCGCGCGGTGATCGGGCCCGCGGACGTGCGGCTGTTCGGAGCCTTCGCGGGATCGCCCTCGAGCTCGTAGATCACGCCACGGCTGTCCTTCACGCGGATCGCGCCCGAGATCACGTCGGGCTTGCCTCCGATTGCCTCGATTGGCGGTTCCGGAGGTCCGCCTCCCCACCAGGCGTCGGACAGCTCTTCTCCCGTGAGCGGCTGGAACCAGCTGGAAGCCGGCACCTCGTCTATCGAGTTGACGTCCCCCGCGCGGGGCGGTCGCTCGGGATCCAGTGCCCGCACCAACGGGCGACGCAGGTAGATGTCGGACCAGCGAACGGTCTCCAGGAGCTCGTGGTGTTGGGGGAGAGGGATAGGCGCGTCGTCTGCCACCCGCGTCGCCGGCGGACGATCTGCGAAGCGGGTCGGTAGGTAGAGCGAACAACCGCTCCCCGCCCACAGCAGCGCGAACGCGAGGAATGCCCGTCTCAATCCCGGTGCTGCCGATCTCCGAAGCCGCCCGCGACGCCGAAGCTGAGCGTCAACTTGAAGCCTTCGGGGCTGAAGACCGTGGTTACGGAGCCGAGGCTGCCGGATCTCGTGAAGAAGTCGAGCGCGCTGCCTGCAGCGAAGCGCGGGGTCTCGTGGCGTAGACCTGGGAGATCGGGTGCCACGATCGCCGCGTCCGCGAAGAGTCTTGCCGCGAGGTAACGCATCACCGTCCACCGGTAGTCCAGGGACGCCACCAGCGAGCTGAAGTCGCGGCGCGAGTCGAAACCTCGGAAGTCTGGCTGGCGCGTGAGCTCATTGAAGGGAATGCTAGCATTGTCCAGCGGCCGCATCGTATCCAGGACCAGCCGGGGCGACAGGATGTTGGAGCGCTTGTAGACCTCGAAGTAGGTGGCGATCCGGCCTCCGCTGCGGATGAAGCTGGTCTCCGTCGGCGGGATCCCCAGTGCGTGGCCGAGGTAGGTCTCGAGCTGAATGCCCGGGTGCGCACCGTTGCGACCCTTGCGGGTGTCGACCCTGAGGCCCACCTCGTTGTACGTGATGCGGCGCAGTCCGAGCCCTCCGGGAAGCTGCTCGAGGTCGAAGACCCGGGAGAGACGCTGTTCCTCCGCGTCGTCGGCGTCGAGCAAATGGCGAGACGTGATGCTCGAGGACAGCAGGAGCTCGAGGTCTTCCAGGGGACGTACGCCGATGCTCGTGATGAAGCGTTCGCGGATCTCCTCGTACTTGCCCTCGCGCTCGGTAGAATCTGTGCGGAAAATATTGCGAGGGTCGCTCGTCGGCTCCTGTCCGACGCCGAGGTAGCCACGAGAGCCGCGCACGTCATGCAGCAGCTCGATACCGAGCACGATGGGTCGAGGCTCCGCCAGCGTCGCGCGCAGACGCGATTCGGCGACGAGCTCGCGGCGGCCGCCGAAGCCGAAGCGCACGGTGCTGCCGAAGTTGTCTGCGCGCGCGAGCATGCGCATGCCGACGCTGAGCGGGCCGGCGGTCTCCACGAACAAGGTGGGGAAGACGCGCACCTCGCCCTTTGGCGGGTTCAAGGTGTCCTCTACCCGTGGGATCACCTGCTCGTCGTCGATCAGGCCAGCGGCGTTGCCCGACGCGAAGAACAGCAGCTCCACGGTCTGGCGCGGTAGCCACAGCAGGCCGCCCGCGAGCTCACGAGAGAGATCGCCAGCCTCACGGCCGCCTCGCTCGATGCCGGGCACGTCCTCCGGGCGAGTCTGCACTTCGGCGCCTGGTTCGCTGGCCGTCGCGCCCTCGGGTCTTCCATCGGGGCCGGCGCTCGTGTCCGCCGCGGGTGGCTGAGCCTGCCCTCGGCTGCCTTCGCGCTCGCCGCGAGTCTCTCCCCTCGCCGAACTGGGGACGCCGAACCAGGTGCCGAAGAGCACCCAGGCGACGAGCAGCAGCGAGCGGCCACGCTTCACAATCCGTGAACGTAGCCCAGCGTTGGTCCGAATGCGGTGAGCGAAGTCGGAAAATACTGTCGGGCCCCCAGCTCTCCGTAGATGGCCCCGGCGCCAAACAACGGGATCTCCAGGCCAAAGCCCGCTCCAGCGAACAGACTTCCGCCCTTCTGCCACACCCTCACTGTCTCGAGACCTCGCGCGTCACTGCGCACCGACACACCATCCACTCGTCCCGCGGAGTCCGCCAGACCGGCGCTGATGGCGGCATAGGCTCGAACGCGTGCCTGAGCGAACGGTTCGTTGCCGAAGTACACCGCGCCGCGAGCGGCGAAGTGGACGGGCAGCACCGATTTCCCATCTGCGCGTTCCGGATGCCCCAGCAACGTCAACCCGCCCCGCGCACCGACCAACCAGCGCTCGCCGAGCACCCGATCATAGCCCAGGCTCAGCCGCAGGCTGCCGACCCCCAGAGTCGAGAACGAACCTGGCGCCTGTGGGTCCTGCTCCAGCTCAGAATCATCCGTACGGAAACAGGAGTAGCGCCCGTCGCTGACCGAGCTCGGGGCGCAGGCCGCCTCCGAGGAGATGGGTGCGAAATCCAGGCTTGCCTCGAAGCTCACCCGGTTGCGTCTGATGTCGATCCGCTTCTTGGGTGGGATCTTGGGCTGAGCTGCGGTGCAGCTGCCAGCTTCACAGCGCGCCCCCTCACCGGGGCAGTCGTCATCGAACTCGCAGGTGAGAGACGAGCTCTGGCTCGCGCAGGTCTCTGGTGGGAGCTCGCCAGGCAGATGAGGTTGGGCGAAGTCGATCGCGGGCTTGATCTTGATCCGCCGTGGCTCGGCGGCGGTGCCCGCGCTCCCGATCATGGTGTCGCAGGTATTGATGACCTTGATCTGGTAGCTCAGCTCGCCGGCCTTCAACGAAGCGTCGCAGGGCAGATAGCCGCCGTATCCTCCGCGCAGCGGCTTCAGCTCGAGGCTGCGACTGGCTTCGGCTCCGGGCGCCGAGTACTCGACCACGACCCGCTTGATCTTCATCGTATCGCTGGGGAGCTTTGGTACCTTGAGGAACAGGGGCACCTGAAAGCCCTGCGCTTGCTCGACCCAGCCTGCGTCCTGCAGCGACAGAGGTTCTTCGACATCGCAGCGCAGGCGCCTGTCCTCCTCCTTGACGGCGGCGATCTCCTCCGCCTGTCGCTGCTTCTCCAGGCGCTCTTCTTCAGCCCTTCGCTCGGCCTCTTCGAGCTTCTGTTGCTTGAGCTCCGCGAGTCGTTGCTTGTGCTCTTCGATGCGTCGCTTCTGAGCCTCCGCGATGCGCTTGGCCTTCTCCGCCTCTTCCAGCGCCTTCTGGCGCTTGGCTTCTTCGGCGGCTCGTTGCTCCGCCAGAGCCGCGTCTGCCGCAGCCTCGAATGACTTCCGTACGGATTCATCGCTGAAGCGTTCGTCAGGCTTCGCGTCGGGGTCCAGGAGCAGCATCTGCTGAAAGCAGGCACCGGCGGCCTCCGGGTCTTCGAGCCCGCTCGCGTAGACGATGCCAAGATAGCCCCACAGCGCGACCAGCGTCGGCTTGCTGCAGTCGCCGCTGCGACAGACCGCCCCCGCGGTCTTCAGGCGACCTTCGGCTTTCAGGAAGCGGTTCTGCTGGAAGTCCTTCATGGCCGCCTGGATGTGCCGCTTGGCTTCCTGATTGGAGTCGGCCGCGAGGCTCGGTCTCGCGACGCTCAGCAGGAGGAGAAAGACGCAGGGCCAGAGCAGGGAGAGGGCGCGGGGCATGGCGAGGCATCCTGCCAAAAAACGCCTGACAGCGTCAGAGCGAGCTGCTCGAACTGCGTTCCTCACCCCCGACGTCCGAACCGAGCGGTCAGTCCTAGGAGACCTCGGGAGGGGGGGCGGAGATCAGCCGGGGCTCGCTTGGTGTGTCGGTCACTGGAGCGTCGGCTACAGGCATCGACACGCGAAAGCGCGGGAGCGTTTCGATACCGGAACCAGAGGCGAGTGGGGCGAGAGCGCGCACCGTGCCACCGTGAAGCTGAATCACCGACCGCACCAAGCTCAGACCCAGAGCCAGACCTCGGTGCTGGCGGCTACCCACCGTCCGCGACGGGTCGAGAAGCGCCTCGAGCCGAGTCGCGTCGGTCCCGCTGCGGGGCACGCTGATGTCGAGGTGTACTCTGCGCGCCTCGCGCTTCGCGACGACCAGCACGTTCGAGTGTCGATCCGCGGTGCGCAAAGCGTGACCAATGAGTGTGGCTAGCGCGCGCGCGGCACGCACCAGGTCGACGCCCAAGCGCACCCGAGGATCGTCGACCTGGAGTTCGATGCGCGCGGGTGACTCGCCGCCCAGATCGTGCGCCTTGGCGACGGCGGCTTCGAGTAGCTCGCCGAGCTCCACCTCGTCCACGACCAGCGAGAGCTGGCGGGCTTCGACTCGCGCTGCGTCCAGGATCGTCTCGATCAGCGCCAGCAACTCCCGGCCGCGCCGGTCGATGAGCTCCAGGCTCTCACGCTGACCGTCGGTCAGGGGCTCCAGGCGTACCAGCTCCGTGAAGCCCAGGATCGCGTTCAGCGGGCTCTTCAGGTCGTGACTGACGCTGGCGAAGAACAGCCCGCGCATGCGGGCGGCGGCTTCACGAGCGTCTATCGCTCGCTCCTGCGCTCGGGCGAACTCCCGGAAGCGCTCGGTGAGCTGCTCCACCGAGTCCGTGAGCGCGCCCACCGGCGCAAAGCGGACTGGACCGAGCGCGGGCGCGGCGCCACGCAGCAGCGCTTCGGTGCTGAGGGTGCGCAAGCTCTGAGTCGCGAGCTGCAGGTCGCGCAGCAGCTCCCGCCCCAGCAGGCCGCCTGCAAACGCAGCAGCGCCGACGATCACCAGCGTGATGAGCAGCGCCTCCAGGGAGACCACGGGCACTGTCGAGCCGCTGAACTGAATGGCCGCGCTGCCTTGATCGAGCGGCGCGGTGAGCTGGACGATGCCGTTGTCGAAGTGATTCACACGGTACCCGCTCTCACCGGAGAGCAGGCGTGGGGCGAAGCCAGACTCTCGCGCCTCGCGCATCGCGTCTCGCACGCCCGCGTTGGGCACCAGGCCTGGACCCGCCTCGAGCGCGGCGCGTGCCATGGCCCGAGCGGTCTCCTCGCGATCGAGCTCGTCGGAGCGTCGAAGGTGGCTGCCAGCGATCAGCGAGGAGCCCAGGGCGACGAACAGAACCGGCATCGCGACCGCCGCGATCAAGCGCCTGGGGACGGGTCGCTGGTGCGGCGCTGCCTGGAACGCCTCCTCGACCACCTCCGCCATGGCCTCCGGAGGCGCCAGCTGGATCGCGCGAGCCACTGCCGTACGGATCAACACCATGAGCGGCAGCGAAGATGCCGCGAGGATGACGCTGCTCAACAGGAACAGACTGACGCCAGTGGTTTGATCCAGCAACGCGGGGCGTAGCGGCGTGACGAGCATCGAGTAGACGAGCAGGTTCGGAAGCGTCCAGGCCAGCGTCGCTCGCCAGGGCTCACTGGAGAGCGCCGAGAGCTCCTGCGCCTCCACCGAGCGAGAGCCGAGCGCCAACGCACGCAACAGGAAGCGATGGCGCCGGAGTCCGAGCCAGCTGACCAGCAGCGCGAGCAGGCCGCCGAGCGCACCGTACGCGGCCATGGCGCGCGTTGCCGGGGACGTGACTGCCCGCCCCAGCAGCAGCAGCGCCGGTCCGCCGAGCCCCAGCAGGAGCGTGGCTCCGGTGCTGAACAACAACTGCCAACCAAGGACCCGTTGCAGGAGCTTGCTCGCGGCCGGGTTCATTCCGGCACCTCGTGGAGCGGTGCAGAGCGTGGCGCGAGCTCCGAGGACGCCGGCAAGGTCACCGTGAAGCGTGAGCCCTCCCCCAGGCGGCTCTCGAGCTCGATCACGCCGCCATGCATCGCGACCAGCCTTCGCGTGATGGCCAGGCCCAGTCCGCTGCCCGCGCGCCGGGTTCGGAGGTCGCCGGCTTGCTGGAACTCCTCGAAGATGGCGCTCTGCATGTCAGGCGCGATGCCTGGTCCGGTGTCGAGAACAGTGAGGCGCGAGACGTCTGCGTGCGCCTCGACGGCGACCTCGACGAAGCCTTCGCGGGTGAACTTCACGGCGTTGCCGACCAGGTTGCCGATGATCTGTCGCAGGCGTCGCTCGTCCGCCCACACGCTGCTACTCCCGCCGATCAGGCGCAACTCCACCGGCTTGTTCGAGATGGTAGCGCGCGCTTCACGCACGACCTGTGAGGCGACGTTGAACAGATCCACATTTCCGCGCGAAAGCTGAAACTCGCCTGACTCGAGCCCCGAGAGGTCGAGGATGTCGTCGATCAACGCGCGCAAGTGGTCGCCGCTCTTGCGCACTATCTCGAGGTTCTCTCGTGCCTCCTCCGAAAGCGGCCCGTCGACTTCTGCCAGGAGCACGTCCGCGAACCCCAGCACCGCGTTCAGCGGCGTGCGGAGCTCGTGACTCAGAGCAGCCAAGAACGCGCTGCGATCGCGATCGTGAGCCTGGGCGGTCGCCAGGTCCTGTCTGTAGGCATGTTCGGCAGCCGCAAAGCGCTCCACCAGGACGTTGAACGCGCTGGTGAGCAGTCCGACCTGATCGGCGCTGCGCACCGGGATCAGACGACCGCTGGGCTCGGCGCCGAAGATCGCCATCTCCGCCACCCGCGCGCCGGTGAACTCCACGTCTTGCACCACATCGCGCGCGAGGGCGTAGCCCACCGCGAGTGCTATGCCCACGAGCAGCGCCGTGAGGAAGGCGACTGAGCTGATCAGGGAACCGGTCGCGTAGGGGGTTTCCGGCGCGCGCACGAAGCTCACCAGCACCAGATCTCCGAGTGGTGCTCCGAGCGGCGTCGCCGAGAATCGCACGCGACCCATTTGCGTTTGAGTCTCGCCCTCGCCCTCGATCAAGAGCCCGATCAAGGACTCGCTGGAGGGCGCACCTAGGCTGCCATCGACCCGGACATAGCCGTCCTGAGTGACCAGCAGCAGCTCGGCACCAGAGCGGCTCGCGGCGCGCTCGATGACGTGCTGACGGTCGTCGCTGGAGGTGGCCCGGATGCGCGCCGCGAGGGTTTGACTGAGGATTCTCGCCCGCAGCGACGCTGCTTCGTCGCTCTGGCGCTTCAGCTCGCTCACGCCGATGGCGACGATGGAGAACGCGACGATGGCGCTCAACAGCAACACGACTGCGGGAACGAAAGGCAGGAAGGGGATGCGACTCAGACGTCGTCGCCCATCAACGGTGGACGTCGGAGGCTCCGACGACCGCGGCGCCGAGTTGAACGGAGCCGACGCCGTTGGACGCGACGGTGGGGGCGGATAGCTCGACCGATACAGCGGGCGCGCCTCGGGAGTGCTCGCGATCGGGTCGCTCGAGCCTCCACTCTCCAGATCGTCCGCGCCCTGTACCATGCGTCGTCAGCTGAGCATTGCCCAGCGAGCCCACACCCACAAATGCGCGCTACCTCGGTGGG
>JAGQIY010000786.1 GCA_020430865.1 Myxococcales bacterium | reverse complement strand
GGTCCTTGTCGATGTTCGTCCAGTCTCCGGTCGGACCACCGTCGCTGCCCACACCGAACTTGCGGTACTGTCCTCCCACTCGCACGCGGGAGGTATCGCCGCTGCCAGTGCCCTCGATCAGCGTGAAATGGGCGTAGTCTGGCGTGACCGGCAGGGCTTCGATGTAGAAGAACATGCGACCCCAGAAGGCGTTGTTCGTTGCGGGAAACGTCTTGCTCTGGCTGATGTAGGCGAAGCCGTTTCCCTCCGCGTGGAAATGGGCCGACTGACTACCTCGCGCCGCGAGCGTGCTGTCCAGGGTCACCGTCCCCCGGGGAGTCCAAGTGCTGCTATCCAGCGTGCTCGCCTCGAAGTCGTCGCACAGATCGACGTCGAGGTCGGCGCAGCGGGGAGCGCCGAAGAACTCGCTGCGGTCGCTGGAGTAGTAGCCGCGCCCCGTCCCGCTGCCGCCGCTACCACCCGTAGGCTGCCCCGAAGAACCTCCGGAGCCTGCGCCGGAACCGCCAGAGCCTCCGCTCGTCCCGCCACCGCTGGTGGCGCCTGCACCCGAGCCCGCGCTCCCGCCATCGGACTGCCCCGCGCTGCCGGCCGTGCCGGCGCTCGCGCCGCTGCCGCCTCCGCCCGTGGTGTCTTCACCGCAACCCATCAGGCCGGTCGCCCCCAGCAACGCCGCGAGACCGAGTGGAAGCCACGAACGCGTAGAGGAGCGGTAGCGCATGCGCCGAGTCTACACGATCTCCCATGGAAACATCCGGTGCGGCGCGGCTGGATCAATCGCTGACCAGCGGCGCCTCGTCCCTCACCCCCAAACCCTGGGCGATGATCTGAACGTCGGAGTGACTGATTTCGAACAGACCTTGCCGAGCCAGCTGGCCCCAGTTGCCCTGCGAAAACGCCAGTCGGTGAGCGACACGAGCGACGGGCAGTCGAGCGATCGTCAGAAAGTCGAGCCGTCGTCGGAACGGCACCCGACCATCACGCCGACCCACGCGCGGGCCGAACGAGGCAGGGCAACGCGAGGTGAGTCGATGTGGGTCGGGGAGCCGAGGGAGACGCTGGCTTGCTTGGAAGTCCTGATTTTCATGCCCGTATTCTGGGTTCCCCCTGCTGACAGCCTGCTGTCAGCTGAGTTCGAGCCCCGGCGCCCTGCTAGCCTTGTCTGGATGTTCCGCTGGCCAGGGCCGACACGTCGCGCGCTCACCTCGCTCGCGTTCTGCACCCTGACGCTGTGGTCGGCCGGATGTTCCCGTGAGGAAAAGCGCGCGGGGCCGGGGCCTCCGCCCCGCGTCGAGGCCGAAGTCGAGCAGAAGGCGGCGCCGAAGCTGCTGCAGCTCGTCGCCGGCGGGCGCTGGCTCGCGTTGCGAAACTCCGCCCATCAAGTTTTCCTTGCGGATAGTAAGCGGCCTGAGAGGTTGCTCGCCCTCGACTTCAGCGGGCTGGGCCCAGACCAGCCAGCGCGCATCGCGGACCTCGCCCTCGGAGCCGACGACCGAACCTTGGTGGTCGCCTATCGTAGCGACCAGGGGAAGGGCTTCGTCGCGCTGTTCGACGCTCAGACTCGCAGCATGATGCGCCACTTCGCAGCCGACTACGTCGAGGTCGCGCTGGGTGATTCGGGAAGGCTCTTGCTCGGGGTGAGCGAGGACGCCGCGGAGGTGCGTCGGGTCAACGACGCGAGCCTGGTCAAGCGGCGCGAGCAGTCGGGGCTCGACGCTGGCGCGATGGCATGGGGGGGCACCGAGGTGCTACTGCATCACGCCATCGCCGACCAGCAGGCGGGCGCCTTCGTGCGCTGGGAGCCGCTGCGAGACTCCCACTCCAGCTCTGGCGACGAGAACTGCGGCGTGCAGATCGGTCTGTCCGGGGACGGCGGGCGCTACCTCGCGGTTTGCGGCGGGCAGGCCGTGCGCATCGGGGGCAAGGGCGACGCAAGGCAGCTGAAGCTGCCGCTCTTCGCCTTCGCGCGCCTTTCCAGCGACGGCAAGCTCCTGGCGATCGCCCGCAGCAAGCAGGTGGAGGTGGCGAAGGTCGACTCCCAGGAACAGCTGACGGAGTTCTCGGTCGAGGCGCCCGTCAGCGGTATCGCCTTCACCGGTGATTCCTCGCGGATTTGCGTGATCAGCGATCACCTGCAGTGCCGCGCGCTGATCTGAGCTGCCGCCGCCGGGCAACGCCCAGGTAGCTCGTGTGGCCTGGAGTCCAGTCAGGGCGGGGGAGAGGAGCCCCGGCTCAGACTCGCTCGACTCCCACCACGCCACGGACGCGCTGCAGCGCCTTCATGACCCGCTTGAGCTGTTCGAGATCACCCACCATGAAGGTGAAGACGTTCTGGGCGCGACCGTCGTCCGTGGCGCGGCAGTTGGCTTCGCTGATGTTGATCTTCTGGGCGCTGAACGTCTCGCTGACGGTCGCCAGGATGCCTGGTTCATTCTGGGTGGTGACGCGCACCTGGACGGGACGCTGGACGCCCGTACGAGTGTCCCAGCTGACGTCGATGCGACGCTCGGGATCGGTGTCGAAAGCCTTGATGCAGTCGCGGCGATGGATCGTGACCCCGCGCCCGCGGGTGATGAAGCCGATGATGGGATCGCCGGCGACCGGATTGCAGCACTTCGCGTAGCGGATCAGGATGTCGTCGATACCGCTGACCCGGATCCCGGTGGCGTCTCGGCGCGTGACCTTGCGCACGAGGTTCTCCACCATGCTGGTCTTGAGCTCGCGGGGCGCCTCCACACCCGGCTGTCGTGCCTTGATGTTCTGCACGACGTCGTAGGCCTGGATCTTCCCGTAGCCGATCGCCAGCAGGAGCTCGTCCCGGTTTCCCATCTTGTAGTGGTCCACCAGGCGTCGGACTTCATGGTCGTTCTTCAGCAGCTTGGTCAGGCTCATACCCGCGGAGTGCAGCTCGGTCTCCAGCAGCTCGCGGCCCAGCGCGAGGCTGCGTGTGCGCTGCTCGGAGCGCAGGTAGCTGCGGATGCGCGTGCGCGCGCGGGTCGTGACGCAAGCGTCCAGCCAGTCCTTGCTCGGTTGCTGCGAGGGCGACGTCATGATCTCCATCACGTCGCCGGAGCGCAGCTTGTAGCGGATGGGGACGATCTGTCCGTTCGCGCGTGCGCCGGAGATGTGGTGACCCACCTCGGTGTGGATGGCGTAGGCGAAGTCGATCGGTGTGGCTCCGCGAGGAAATACCTCGACATCACCCTTGGGCGTGAAGACGTACACCTCGTCGGGGAACAGGTCGATCTTGACGCTCTCGAGGAACTCTGCGGGATCCTTCAGGTTGCGCTGGTAGTCAGCGAGCTCGCGCAGCCATCCGAACTTCGCGGCGTCCTTCGGGTCGATGCCGCCCGACAGCCGCTCCTTGTATTGCCAGTGTGCAGCGACGCCCAGCTCTGCGACGCGATTCATCTCGTGGGTGCGGATCTGAACCTCGATGCGCTGGCGTCCTGGCCCGATCACGGTGGTGTGGAGCGACTGATACATGTTGGGCTTCGGCAGCGCGATGTAGTCCTTGAAGCGTCCAGGGATCGGGGTCCACTTCGAGTGGATCACGCCGAGGGTCGCGTAGCAGTCGGCGACGCTCTCGACACAGATGCGAAAGCCGATCAGATCGTAGAGCTTGTCGAAGTCGCAGTTGTGCTGCTTCAGCTTGCGATAGATCGAGTAGACGTGCTTCGCGCGCCCCGACACGTCGGCGCCGAAGCCCTGCTCGGCGAGGCGCGACTGGATCGTGCGACATACACCCTCGATGTACCGGTCGCGCTCGCGGCGGCTCTTGTAGAGCTTGCCCTTGATGTCATCGAAGGCGACGGCCTCGGTGTAGCGGAACGAGAGGTCTTCCAGCTCGCTCTTGATGGCGTGCATGCCCAGGCGGTTCGCCAAGGGGGCGTAGATCTCCATCGTCTCCCTGGCGATGCGCTCCTGGCTCTCGGGCTTCATGTGCTCGAGCGTGCGCATGTTGTCCAAGCGATCGCAGAGCTTCACCAGGAGCACCCGGATGTCCTTGGACATCGCGACCACCATCTTGCGGAAGTTCTCCGCTTGTCGGTCTTCCTTGGAGGTGAAGTTGATCTTGCCCAGCTTGGTGACGCCGTCGACGAGGTCGGCCACCTCCTCACCGAAATCCCGAGCGATTTCCGCGGTGGAAGTCTCGGTGTCCTCGACCACATCGTGCAGCAGGCCCGCGATCACGCTGGCCGTGTCCAGGCGCAGGTCGGCAATGATTCCCGCGACCGACGCCGGGTGGATGAAGTAGGGGTCGCCGCTCTTGCGCGTCTGATCCCGATGCGCCCACTGCGCGAAGTCGTACGCACGCCGAATCAGGTCGCTGTCGGCGTTGGGGTGGTAGGTGGTGACGCGTTCGACGAGGTCTTGTGCGGCTAGCACTGGGTCTTTGCCGAGTGCCCCAGGCGGTCCGCTGGGGTCGTTGGGAGCGCCGGGGGGCGCGGTTCTCTCGCAATGATTGCGCGAAACAACAATCTAACACCGCCCTCGGGCCTGGCCAACTGGGCGCACGCGACAGGTGCTACACCCCCCATCGTGCCCGGTTCACCTTCCGCAGTTGGCGGCGCGCTCGAGCGCAGCGCGTTCGGGGTCTACGTGCATTTTCCCTGGTGCCTCAAGAAGTGCCCGTACTGTGATTTCCTCAGCCTGGCGGAGCCCGAGCCCGCTAGCTTGCCCCACCGGGCCTACGCGCTCCAGGTACTCAGGGAGCTGGACGCTCGCCTCGCGCAGGGCTTCGAGGGCCTGCGAGACGCGCAGCTGGCCTCGGTCTTCTTCGGCGGAGGCACTCCCTCGTTGTGGGAAGCGAACGCGCTCGGGGACGCGTTGGCCGGGATCCTCCAGCGCTTTCCACACCACTCGGGCTGCGAGATCACGGTCGAGTGCAACCCCACGAGTCTCGATCTGGGGCACGCCAATCGTCTGGCAGACGTGGGTGTGAACCGACTCAGCGTTGGCATCCAGGGCACGAATGACCAGCGCCTGAAGTTCCTCGGGCGTCTTCACGACGCCGAGCGTGGTCTGAGCGCGCTGGAGCAGGCGGTGCGCTCGCGAGTGCCACGAGTCAGCGCCGACGTGATCTTCGGTGTCCACGGCCAGGACTCCGAGAGCGCGCGACTCGACGTGGCGCGAGTCGCCGACTCCGGCGTCGAGCACCTGAGCGCCTACGCGCTGACCATCGAACCCGGGACGCAGTTCGGCGCTCTCGCTCGCAAGGGGCGGCTCCCGCAGCTTCCCGACGATGCGATCGCCGAGGCCTACCTCTCAGTGGAGGTCGAGCTCTCGCGCCGGGGCTTCGAGCACTACGAGATCAGCAACTACGCGCGGTCTGGACAGGAGTCCCGACACAACCTGGGCTACTGGCGAGGCCGGCAATACCTCGGCCTCGGCTGCGGCGCCTGGGGCACGCTGAGCGTGGGGCATGGCGTGTTGCCTCGGGGCATCGAGATCGGACCAAGCTCACGAGCCGTGCGGTATCGCAACTCGCCCTCGGCCGAGCGTTACCTCGCCTGCGATTTCACCCACGCATTCGAGCTGGGACAGGGGGTGAGCGAGCTCGAGCCGCTGGAAGCCGAGACCCTGATCGCGGAGCGACTGATGCTCGGATTGAGGCTAGCGGAGGGCGTCGACTTGGATCAGGTCGCGCTGGAGCTCGAGCATGAACTCGGCGAACCGCGACGCTCGGCGCTGAGCCGTGCCCTGGAGGCGGGGAAGCTCGAACGCCTATCCGACGGCGCCCGGGAAACGGGGAATAGCCGCACTCCTGCCGCGTCGCCGCCCGCAGCTGCGGGGTTCGGCCGCGTGCGCATTCCTCGTTCCGCGTGGCTCACCGCCGATGGAGTGATCACCCAGCTGATCTGAGCCTGCGGCGACGCCGCCGCGGCGATTGTGCTGCCGCGAGGGTGGTCTTACTCTGAGCGACCATGGTCGAGAGCCAGTCACAGGCGGTGCGCTCGACGCCCCCTTCGCTGCCACGCATTCCGCTGCGTCACCGCGTGCCCAACGCGCCGCTGGTGTTCGCGGGGCGTGATGTCGAGCTACGGCGCCTCCAGCAGAGGCTGACCGCGCATCCGCTCACGCTGCTGTTGGGAGCACCTGGCATGGGCAAGACCGCGCTCGCCGCGCGCGCTCTTGGCGAAGCGATCCCCACGCGGGGCCCGGCCCTCTACGTCCCGGTGCCCGCTACACGCCCGCCGGAGGACATCCGCCTCAGCCTCGGCAGTGCATTTTTTCGTGTGGGAATTCTGGACGAGCAAACCTGGCGGAGTGCCCTCAACGATCTGGACGCGGTCAGCGCGGTGGTTCTCGACTTGGCGGAGGCGCGCGAGCTGTGCGTCGTGATCGACGATGCGCCGCACGCCGAGCAGGACTCCCTGCGCGAGCTCGGGCACCTGCTGCTACGCTACGCGAGCCGTAGCCGCTGGTTGATCCTGCACGACGACGTGAGCTTCGACGCGCGCCTGGGGGCCGAGGCGCTGCGGCTGCTGGAGTTGACCCGTCCGGAGCTCGAACGGATCCTCGAGCTACGCGCACCAGCACTGGAGCCGGTCCAGCGCGAGCGCCTCGTCACCGCCGCCCGTGGCTCACCCTGGCGCCTACAGCAAGAGCTGGTGGCGTCCGCCGAGGGCGTGGCGCTCGAGACGGGGAGTGATCTGAGCCAGCTCTCGGCGTCGGAGCGCAGCTTGCTCATCGCCCTTTGCCGTGCGGCAGTGCCACTCTCGGACGCGCAGCTCGCAGCGATGGGCATCGAATGCCGCCAGGACAGCCTGCGACGGCTCCAGGAGCGAGGCATGCTGGAGCGCCAGGGGGAAGCGTACCGCGCGCACGAGCTGGTGCGGGAGGAACTCCAGCGCTCGGCGCTGTGCGCGCCCGACCCGGCCTTCGACTGGCAGGTGGCCGCCGCGCTGATCGACTCCGAGGACGTCGACGCGGCGCTGGCGGCGTTGCGCTTGCTGAACGAGCTCGGACTGGAGGCGCGCATCGCGGGGGTGCTCGATCGGCGCGGCCAGGCCTGGATCCAGCGCGGCTATGGTCGCAGTTTGTGGCAGCTGCTGGAGCGTACGAGCGGTCCTGAGCTCGAGCGCTGGCGGCTGCGCGTCGCGGTCGAGGCGGCTTCGGCCAAGGATCTCGTGGTCCTCGCACCGCCCACCAGCGAGGCGGTGCAGGACCGGCTGCTGTGGGGCAGCGTGCTCTTTCGCCGTGGCCAGTTCGAGGATGCGCTGAAGATCGCGGATGCGGTGGTGACCGACCTCGGCGACGCGGAGATCAGCGCCGAACAGCGGGAGGAACTGGGCTTCGAGGCCGCGCTGCTGCTCGCCGGCTGCTACGTCAACACCTCTCGGTGGGCCCGCGCGGCAGAGGCGTTCAGGGCCTTCCCCGGCCACGACCCGGCGAGCTTCGCGAAGAAGTCGCTGCTGCTCGCCCGCAGCTGGACCCTGGCGGGCGAGCGGGCCCTCGCGGACCAGCAGCTCGAGGCGGTCTCGGCGGCGCTGCCATCCCTGTCTGCGGAGCTGCAAGTCGAGGTCAAGTGTTCGCTGGCCTCGGCCCTGTATGAAGTGGGTCGAGTGGGGGAGGCCTCGAGGCTCCTCGAAGAGGTGGACTCCGGCCCGGCCCCAGCGCTGTACAGCGAACAGGGGCGTCAGGCGCTGTTCGCGCGAGCGAGTGTCGAACACGCACGCGGAAACCTGGACACCTGTCGAGATCTGCTTGCCATGCTGTGGCCGTTCGTCGGCAGCGTGAGCATGCTCCGCCCTCACATGTCGTTGCTGGATTCGCGCTGCAGATATTTCCTTGGGGAATTAAATGGGCTCGACGAGGCGCTCTCCGAGGTGAGCGCCTACGGCAGGCGGGTAGGGGCCAGCAACCTCAGCTGCGTCGCAGAGAACTACCGGCTGTTGCTCGCCGTGGACTTCGGGCGCAGCAGCGAGGCGGTCGCACTGGAGTGTCCGGTCTCCGATCCCCAGAGCCTCAACGCCCGGATGTTTCATCTCTACCGGTTGCGGGCGCGGATGCACGTCCCCGCCGACGCTGCCGAGCCTGCTGCGAGCGCGCGTGTCGAACCGACCGAGGCGACGGTCAGCGACATCCTCCAGCGCGTGCACCGCACGGAGTTCCCGAAGGTTGGGGTGGTGAATCTGGGCGTGGCAGCCGAGGCGGCGCTGCTCGCGAGCCAACCCGAGCGGGCGCTGGAGCTCGTGGACGAAGCAATCGAGCTGGCCCTGGAGCTAGACCTCGGCGTGGCGCTGGGGTCGACCCGCGCGGGTCGTTGCGACGTGCTCTGCGTGCTCGGGCGTCGCGACGAGCTGCGCCAGGAAGCCGAACGCTTGATGGCCGTCGGGGATCAGCTCGGGTCTCTGCGAACTCAGCTGGACGCGGAGTTCTTCGCCGCCATCGCCTCGAGTGAGCAACCCGACATCGCGCTCTGGGGGCGACTCGCCGGTCAAACGACCGTGGCGCCAGTGACGGGGCGCCGCGTGCGGGCGCTGCTCGGCACCGAGGTCCTCCTGGACGCCTACGATCGCCTGATCGTGGATGCGGTGCGCCGGCTCCAGCGCGTCGAGCGTATCCGTGTGGTCTCTCGCGACCAGAACATCCCCTGGGAGCGTGCGTGGGGGATGCTCGCGGCGTCGCTGCTCGTCAGCTTGCCAGACGCGCGCCAGGTCGACCTCGGCAAGCGGGAGCTGCTGTGGCGCCTGCTCAGCGTGCTGGTGAACCATGGCGGCCGCGCGAGCAAGGAACAGCTGGTGCTCGAGGCCTGGGGAGAGCGTGAGTACCATCCCCTGCGCCACGACAATCGCCTCCAGGCCGCAGTGCGCAAGCTGCGCCGCGCGATCGAGGACAACCCGAGCAAGCCGACCCGCTTCATCACGACCGAGGATGGTTATTGCCTCGGGGATCCATTGATCTGGCTGGGTTGAGCAGCGCCGTCGTCGTTCGAGGAAGTGTCCTCTCCTGACCGTGCGCCGCCGGACTCCGACGCGTCGCCGGAATCGTCGAGCGCAGTAGCGATTTGCGTGTTCGAGGGTCGCTCGCCACGTGCTAGGTCAGTGCCATGGACTGGAAGCTCCTGGGGTCGACGTTCGCAGCGGTATTTCTCGCAGAGCTCGGAGACAAGACACAGCTCGCCACGATGGCGCTCGCCAGTGGTGGGCGATCGCGCTGGGCCGTGTTCCTCGGTTCTGCGCTGGCGCTGGTCGCAACGAGCGCGCTGGCGGTCCTCGCAGGCGATCTGGTCGCGCGCTACGTCTCCCCGCTGTGGCTTCGCCGCGGCGCGGGCGCTCTCTTCTTGGTCCTGGGCTTGTTGTTCTTGCTCCGTCGCGAGGGTTGAGTTGCCGTAGTTCGCGACGAAACCTGCCGGCCACTTGCGGCCTCAAGCCCTGCTGATGGTGCTGCAGCGCTAGTGGTGCTGCAGCGCTAGTGGTGCTGCAGCGCTAATGGTGCTGCAGCGCTAATGGTGCTGCAGCATGCTCAGCAGCCACACGATTTGCACTACACATACCAGCGTCACGATGGTCGCTTCTGCGAGCCGACCGGCGCGGCCGATGCTCAGCGCGCGACCACTCGAGCCGACCAGATCGAGGTGGGCCACGCCAGCTTCGGTCCCCGCGATGCTGCCCGAAGTCTCGGATGACGCGTGCGCTGCTTCGAACTCGGCGTGCAGTCGCGCTCGCATACGCTGAACGTCCGACGCAGGGAGATCGAAGGCGGGGAGCGCGGCGCACAGCGCGACCAGCGGATCCTGTCCTTGGTCGACGCCCCGCCCGAGCGCGACCAGGAAGGGGTCCTCGGTCTCGGCGGTCGCCGTCGCATTAACACCACGCTCGTTCGGGTCGCTCATGCCGTCTGCTCCAACAACGCCAGCAGCCGCGCGCGCGCCCGGCTCAGACGCTTGCGGACCACTTCGGCGCTCAAGCCAAGTGTGCGCGCCAACTCGCTCGGCGTCGACCCCGATACGCCAACGCTCAGCAACAGCTCTCGCTCGTCGTCGCTGAGCTGAGCCAGGGCCAGCTCGACGCGGCGCCCCGTCTGCGACGTCGCGAGTCGCGCGAATGGAGTCTCCGGTCTCGTCAAGCTCTCCGCCACGCTCGTGTCGCTGGTCAGCGCACGGTGCAAGCGTCGCCAGCGGAAGTGATCTCGCGCGAGGTTCCGCGCGACCGTGAAGAGCCAGGCGTCGAGGCGCGTATCCGGCGCGAGCCTTGGCGCGGACCGTGCCAGGCGAATGAACGTCTCCTGGGTCAGGTCTTCAGCCAGCGCGGTGTCTCTGGTCATGCGCACGAGCAACGAGAATACCCGCGGCCTCAGGACATCGAAGGCTCGATCGAGCGCCTCGCGCCTGCCTGCGCGCAGGCCGGCGACCAGGACTCGGAGTTCATCGCTGTGCTCTGCGGCGGACACTGGATTCGGTGTTGCGGTCCCGGGGTTTGTGGGGGGGGAGAGAACCGCGGCGGGCCCGCAGCAGACACCACCACACGGCAAAAAGGTCCGGAAAAGTGCTCGCTGCTGAAAAACCGCCATCGACGGTCACGCTCGGGGCTCTGCTGCGTTGGGAAGTGTAGCGAGGCAGGGCGAGCCTGGATTCGCGGCTGAGACACAGGAGGCAAACGATGGTCGAT
>JAGQIY010000785.1 GCA_020430865.1 Myxococcales bacterium | reverse complement strand
CGTCTGGCGACCGGCAACGACTCTCAGGTCAGTTCCACGCGGAACACCGCACGGGTCAAGGCGCCGAAGTTCACGCGGAGCCCCAGCGAGCCTCGAGACGAAGTGCTGCTACGCCACGATGGGATCACGCTGGACCTGCGCGGCATGCGCGTGGACGAGGCGCTGGACGAAGTGGATCGCTTCGCCGACGGCCTGCTGCAGCGGGGCGAACCCGCGGGCTTCGTCCTCCACGGTCACGGCACGGGAGCCCTGAAACAAGCCGTGCGTGACCACCTGCGGGCTGGCGCTGCGATCGCGCGCTCCCGCGCCGCGGAGCGGGAGGAAGGCGGCGACGCCTTCACGGTGTTCTGGGTACGCTGAGTCCGTCGAGCGCGGTCAGGCGCTCTGCTCGAGCGCCGTGGTCTTCAACAGGGGGAAGCCCAGCGCCTCGCGTTGCGCAAGCCAGGCAGCCGCGACGGCGCGAGCGATCGCGCGCACGCGGCCAATGAAGCGCACTCGTTCGGTCACGCTGATCGCACCTCGCGCGTCCAGGACGTTGAACGCGTGCGAGGCCTTGATCACGAAGTCGTACGCCGGCATCACCAGCTGCTGCGTGGGATCCTCGCTGCGTCCGAGCAGGCGCTTCACCTCGGCCTCGGCGTGATCGAAGGCTCGGAAGTGGGCCTCGACGTCAGCCTCCTCGAAGTTGTACGTGGACCACTCCCACTCGTTGCGGTGGAAGAGCTCGCCGTACTTCACCTGATCGTTGTAGGTGAGATCGTAGACCGTATCGACGTCCTGCAGGTACATGGCGATGCGCTCGAGGCCATAGGTCAGCTCTCCGCTCACCGGCTTGCAGTCGAAGCCGCCCGCCTGCTGGAAGTAGGTGAACTGGCTGATCTCGAGGCCGTCCAGCCAGACCTGCCACCCGAGGCCCCAGGCGCCGAGCGTCGGGCTCTCCCAGTCATCCTCGAGGAAACGCACGTCGTGCTCCAGGGGCTTGGTGCCGATGGCCTCCAGGGACTTGAGATACAGATCCTGGATGTCCAGAGGGCTCGGCTTGAGGATCACCTGGAACTGATGGAACTGCTGCAGGCGATTCGGGTTGTCACCATAGCGACCGTCGGCCGGTCGACGCGAAGGCTCGACGTACGCAACGTTCCACGGCTCCGGTCCCAAGCTGCGCAGGAACGTGGCCGGGTTGAAGGTCCCCGCACCGACCTCGGAGTTGTAGGGCTGGACGATCAGGCAGCCCTGAGCGGCCCAGAAGCGCTGCAGATTGAGAATCAGATCCTGGAAGTGCATCGGAGGATTCGATCTGGCCGATGAATGCGCGGCTGTCTACGACTTTGTCCCGACGCTCCTCACCCCCAAAAAAACGGCCGGTGAGGTCCCGTTCAGCCTTCGATGGCGACCCCTGGCTCGCCCTCGCCCTCTGAGCTCTCGGGCTGAGGCTCGGCCTTCCGCAGGTTCTGCGCACGTTCCGTGCTGCGCACCGCAGTCGTCGCCGTGGGCGGCTTCGCGATCAGGGGGGGAGGCGCGCTGGGTCGAGCGCCCGCGCTGCGCGGAAAGCGACCGTTGAAGGCTTCCGCCAGCATCGGGCCCTCCACTTCGTGCTTGAAGAAGACGAAGGCCTCGCTCCAGCGCTGGATCGAAATGCGCTCCGCCCACTCATCGAGCTCCGCGTCGCTGTAGCTCGTGTCCTCTCGGCGCATGCGCAGGTAGCCGAAGGTCGTCGTCGCGACCAGCGGAGGCGCCTTCGTCTCGGCGTCCAGATCCCCACCACACAGCGCGGCGTTGCCGACGGACAGCGCGTCATACACCTCATCGCAAAACCACGACGGGTGGCGAAACTCCAGCACGGGACGACACTCGGGAGGTAGTACCGCGAGGAAAGACTGGAGGAGCGGCACGTCCTTCTTGAGGAAAGGCGGCAACTGGAACAGCACGGCGCCCAGCCGCTGTTCCAGGATGGCGATGACCTTGAACAGGTAGGCCACCGAGTCATCGACGTCCCGCAGTCGCTGGCGATGGGTGATGCGCTGGGAAGCCTTGATCACGAAGCGGAAATCTTCTGGCACCTGCTCGGCCCAGCTCGCCACGACCGAGGACTTGGGCATGCGATAGAAGGTGTTGTTGATCTCGACCGCAGGCAGGCGCTCGGCATACACCCGCAGCATGTCGTTGGCCGACACGTCCTCGGGATAGAAGCTGCCCCGCCACTCCTTGTAGCTGAAGCCGCTGGTGCCCGCCAAAACCCGCATCAACAGCAGGTTATCCTGGACCGTAGGCCCAGGGCAACGCTTGGCACGCATCTTGATTGCGGTGTCCGAGGTCGCTCCACTGACGCGGCCACGGCTCTACGGAGCCGCCACGCTCGTCAGCTGCACAGCGCCACGACCAGCCCGACCATCGAGAGCTCCAGGAACATGACCAGCATCCCGAGTCCGAGGCCCATGGGGACTCGCAGCGCCCAGTGCCAGCGCTCGGGCCCAGCTCCCACTCGGGCGAAGTGGACAGGCAACGCCAGCGGGCCGAACACCACCACGGCGGAGCGAAAGCTCGCCTCGTTCCAGGCGCGTTCGTGAGCCGACCTCGGCAGGACCTTGAGGCTGAGCCGGACGATCCACCAAGGCAGCGCGATGTTGAGCACGAACTGGATCAGGAACTGCAGCATGCTCATGCGACGCCCCCCGAGCCTAGCAAACGCCGAGAGCGAGCGCAGTCGGCTCAGTCGTGCTGGAAGCGCGACGCGAAGGTCTCGTACTGGGAGCGCATGCCCGAGTCTGGACGCGCTGACTTGCCAAACGCGTTGGCCTTCCCTGCCTGGAACTCACAGGCAGCGGCCTTCTCGAAGGCGTCCAGCAGGTCCTTCGTCGGTTTGCCGCTGGCGGTGGTCTCGGCGAGGTCGTTGGTCAGCTTGGACAGGTCTTCGCAGCCCTCCGAAGCCGCTGGCAGCTTCGCCGGAGCGGCGTCGGTGCAGCAGGCGCGGCGAACGGAGACGTAGATCGGCAGGTCATACCAGCCAGCTTGGCTCAACAGCTTCATGGCGTCGCTCACACCACCCTTGCTGCCCTTGACCACCGCCACCCTGAGCCTGTTGGCACCTGACACGGCGTCCTGCTCTTCGCACATCCAAACCAGGGGCTGTGGCGCATCGAAGGCACCGGCGAGGTACTCCTTGGCGCAGGCCGAGGTAGAGTCAGCAGCCGCCTCCGCCTTGGCGCTGCCCATCACGGCGACCTCGCTGAGGTCGATCTCTTTCTGCGCGGAATCTATCGGGGCGACCTGCTGCTGCTTCTCGCTCGGCACCGCGACCTCCACGACGCCAGGCTTGCGCGTGGCCGAGTACGCCCACACTCCGAGCGCCCCGAGCACGCTCGCGGCGATTGCGAAGGCGATGAAGCGCCCCATGCGGCTCGGCGGCTCGGGCTCGATGTCGAGCTTGGCGTCGATGGAGAGGTTCACCGGGGAAACGGTGGAACCCGGCAGCGGGGGGGGAGGATGACTGGTGCGGATCGACGGATGCGACTCGTCCCCGGCGTGGTCCACGAACCACCGAGCGAGCTCGCCCATCAGAGGCTTCAGGGTCGAGGCGCGAGCCTCTGGATCGCTGGTCAGGCCATGCAAGAGCACCGCACGCAGGCGGGGGTCTTCGACCTCGGAGAGCTGGTCCTCGGAACTCAAGCCGGAGGCTGGCGGCGGGTGCCCGGTCAGCATCTGAAACATCAGGCAGCTGACGGCCCAGGTGTCGTCCGCTTCCGTGGGCGGGCCGTCCGCGCCCGGGACACGCAGCATACCCCGCGTGCCCTGGAAGCTGAGCAGCGGACCGTCTTTTCCCGGAGGATCCAGAACAACAGCGTCGGTGCCAATCCCACCGTGCACGGCGCCCTTGCGGTGCAGCGCGGTAGCGGCGTCCGCCAGCCGCAGGGTCGAGCGCACCGCGTCGACCGGCTGCTTCTTGCCCACGACGTCCAGGCGCGCCGAGAGGGTCTCGCCGAGGACGCGTTCGGCGATCAGCACCCCGCCAGGAGCGAACGGGGCGACCTCCAGCACGTGAGCGAGGTGAGCATGACTTGCGGTCTCCATGCCCTGCATCACGCTGCACTCATCCGCCGAGAGCTGGACCAGGACCACCTCCTGACCCGCCCCGTCGCCCAGCGCGACGTGTCCGAGGGCGTAGCCGCCCAGCAGTTCGTCGACCTGGAACCGTCCGGAGATCCTGTCCCCCACGCCGAGTGTTGGTGTGTTCACCACGTCCCCCTACCCCAAGCAGACTACCAGCAGCCTGGAGTTCATCCTTTCATCGCTCGCGCCGAGGATCTAGCCCTCAACCCACCGCGCTCCCGGGGCGCGCTGCCGCGAGCCGAGACATCACCGGCCGCCGCGCCCAAGAACGTCGATTTGTCCTAGTTTTTTCCCATCGAGGAAGCCGTGGAGGCAACGCTCTCGAGGGACTCGAGCCCGCGCGAGCGCCAGCACGCCAGGCGCCGCCGAGGCGGCGTGGCGCCCCTGCGGGCCGGGTGAGGCCCGGAAACCGCCAGGTGAGGCCCGGAAAACACTGCGCGATCCCACTGGCCAACACGCGTACTCAACCCTGGAGCAGTCGTCGTAGACTGGTCGGATGCTTCGAATCAGCTTCCTTGGCGCTGCGGAGACGGTCACTGGCTCCAAGTACCTCGTGGAAACACAAGACATGCGCTTGCTGGTGGACTGCGGCCTGTTTCAGGGCATCAAGCGGCTGAGGCTACGCAACTGGGATCAACCCCCGATTCCAATCAGGAAGCTCGATGGAATCATCCTCACCCACGCGCACATCGACCACTCGGGTTACCTGCCGCGACTGCACAAGCTGGGCTTCCGAGGGAAGGTGTACTGCACCGCCGGAACGCGTGACCTGCTGCAGGTCTTGCTGCCCGACGCTGGCTACCTCCAGGAGGAGGAGGCTCGACACGCCAACCTGAGCGGCTACTCCAAGCACACGCCTGCAGAGCCCTTGTTCACGCGCGACGAGGCCGAGGCCTGCCTGCGTCAGCTGGTGCCCGTGCCATACGACCAGCCATTTCGACCCGCAGCGGGAGTCGCGGCAAGCTTCAGTCGCGCGGGACACATCCTCGGCTCCGCCTGTCTGAAGCTCGAGCTCGAGGGCAAGAGCATCGGCTTCAGCGGCGACGTGGGACGCCCGGTGGACCCCATCCTGCTACCACCCGCGCCGCCGCCAGAGGTCGACTACCTGGTCATCGAATCCACCTACGGCGACCGTCGTCATCCGTCGGACAGCAGCCTCGAGGACCTGTGCAAGGTCGTGAATCACGTCGCAACGAAGCACGGAACCCTGGTCATCCCGGCTTTCGCGGTGGGCCGCGCTCAGCACTTGCTTCACTTGCTGGCGGAGCTCCGCGGCGCGGGACGCATCCCAGCGCTCCCGGTGTACCTCGACAGTCCGATGGCCATCGACGCGACCAGGATCTTCTTCGAGCATCCAGAAGACTGCCGCTTGACCGAGGCTCAGTGCGTGGCGATGCGAGACAACACCCTGTTCTCGCAAACCCCCGAGGACTCGATGGCGCTGGATGCCTCGACGGAGCCCGCGATCATCGTCTCTGCGAGCGGCATGGCGACGGGCGGACGGGTGCTCCATCACTTGCGCCGTTTCCTCCCGGATGATCGAAGCTGCGTCCTGCTCGTGGGCTACCAGGCCATGGGCACGCGGGGACGCCAGCTCCTCGATGGCAGCGACGAGCTCAAGATCCACGGCCAGTACGTTCCAGTGCGCGCCCAGGTGACCTACATCCAGAGCCTGTCGGCCCACGCCGACTATCGCGAGCTGCTCGACTGGCTGTTGACGCCCTACGAGGCACAGACCACCCGTCGCCCTCCAGAGCACGTCTTCGTCACGCACGGGGAACCTGCAGCGAGCGACAGCATGCGCCGGCGCATCAGCGAGGAAGCGCGGAGGAGAGGCTGGGAGACCTTGGTCAGCGTACCCGCCGATGGGGAGCGCCAAGAGCTGGCGTGATTGGCTAGACTGGGATCATGGGGGACCGAAGCTTGCTTGAGCGCAGCTGCATCTGGCTGCTCGAGTTGACGTCCGACCTGCAGGGCATCGCCGCCCGCGCGGGCGACTGGCCCGAAGCGCTGCTCGAGGCTCGGAGCCCGGTGGAGCTCTTCGACCCACGAGACCGACCACGCTGGCGAGAGTTCGTGGACGCGATGCCCACAGGCAGCGCCAGTGTGAGCGTGCGGCTCGCGCTTCCTGGAGATGCCGTCTGGGTTTCCGTCAGGCAATCCCCGGGAGACCCCGCGGTGCTCGTGGTTCAGCGGCT
>JAGQIY010000784.1 GCA_020430865.1 Myxococcales bacterium | reverse complement strand
TTCCCGAGCTCCAGGACGACCTGGTTCGGCTGCAGTGGCTCCTTGTAGTGCTTGCACTGGTAGTTGTGCCACTCATAGTCGGAGACGACTGTCACAACGTCCCGGCCGAGGTCGCCCGCTCCACCGCATCGCTCAACGCGCTGGTACCGGCCCTTCAGGCTATGGGCCCACTCCAGAGCGAAGTCCTCCCACTGGCCTGGGGAGAAGACGCGCAGGAGGTCGATGGCGGGCACAATCGTGCTGCCAGAGGGCGCCGGCGCCACCGTGACCGCGGTGGGCTCCTTGAGCGGCTGCGTCGTGGCATTGAACGTGCTCATGCGACGACACCTCTAGCGAGTCGGGTCATTCCAGGAGCCCCTTGATCACCAGCGCCGTCTTCTTCAGCTCGGCGGAGTCCAGGCCCTTGCCGTCTTCCTCTGTCGAGGTGAAGAGCGTCTTGCCCTCGGTGAAGCCGTTCTGCTGGTACCACGCACGCTTCCAGTCCCATCCCCGCTTGTAGTCGGGGCGGCTGAGCATGCCGAGGTGCTCCCAGACGAGCAGGTCGCCGTCGGCCGTGACGAACGAGAAGTCGGGGCGCAGCCGGCCCGCCGCGGTCGTCCCGTCGAGCACGCGCTCGTACTCGTAGGGAATTCCGAGCTGGAACAGCATGTTCGCGATGACCAACTCGGACTTGCTCCGGACCATGTGGCCCTTCTCGGTCCGATGGATGAGGTGCTCGGCAAACGGCACGGAGTCGTCTGCCGCGCGGATGACGCTCTGGAAGATGTTGGTGTTCCGGCGCGCGGTCTCCGAGCGCTCGGGGCGCGTGAGGTCGAAAAGGACCGTCGCGTCGTCACCCTCGATGAGGAGCACGAGCTGTTCACGGGATCGCGTGAGAGCGGTGTAGACGAGCTCACGCGAGAGCAGCCTGCTGTTCTTCGGCAGGATGACGAAGACCTTCTTGAACTCGCTGCCCTGCGACTTGTGGACGGTGAGCGCGTAGGCCAGCTCAAGGGGCGCGTAGCCGTCGGAGAACTGGTTCGGCCAGTAGTCGAAGGTGAGGTTGGGTCGCCCGGCGAACACACCTTTGAGCATGTTCTTCACCTTCGACATCAACGCGACTTCCCCGTTCGCGAGGTAGTGCTCCTCGGTTGCGCGCTCGACCCAGTTGTAGGCCTTCCGACGCTGGTTCGTGGTCTGGATGACCTTGTCCTTCGCGACAATGGTCTCATCGCCAAGGCTCACGCCCCAGGCCGTCGCCGCCGCTTCCAGTTCCTTCGCGCGGAAGCGGCGCTGCACCCAACGATTCAGGTCGTGTACGCCGTGCGGGTGCATGCGGACCGGTGACAAGACCTGCCATCGCTCCGCGCCGTCGGGCGCGTCGAATGGGACCCATCCCTTGTCGTCGAGCCCGAGCGCCTTGTCGAATCCGGCGACGTCGTTTGGGCCGCTCAGACCAAGGTGCCGTTGGAACGCCGCCAGGAGCTGTTCGCGCAGGTCGTCTGGCGTCTTCCACAGGGCGATCTCGAGGTCGTTGAACTTCTCACCCAGCTCGAGGTCGCTCAGCACACGGTCGGCGTCGACGGGCTGCTGCTCGCGCGTGAACCAAGATGCCAGCCGGAGCGCGTCCGAGGCCGACGACGACGCCGTTGCTGCCGCCCGTACCTCGACGGAGAGCCTCGCAAGCGCGTCGCCGATCGGCGATCCGTCGTCGCCCTTACTGTCCGTAGTTTCGAGATACGAGACGAGGTCGGCGAACGGGCGCCCGACGCCGATGGGCGGAAGCTGGTTCGGATCGCCAACGAGGATGACGCGCTGGACGTGTGCCAGGTCGAGCGCCTCGAGGACAGCGACCAAGTCGTCCATCGTGAGCATCGAGCACTCGTCGATGACGACGGTCTTCTCTTTCCGGTACTTCTCCTTGCCGTCGAACCGCGGCCGTTGGCGAGCCCCGTCGTACCGACCGAGGCGGTGAAGGAACTGCGCGACGGTCATCGCCTCTGCGCTCGTCGCCTTGCCGAGGCGAACGCGGGCCTTGCCCGTGGGCGCGAGCAGCAAGATGCCGTCCTTCGTGAGCGCGTCGCAAAGCATGAGCGCGCCCATGACCGAGGTCTTGCCCGTGCCTGCACGCCCGACGAGAACGCTGAGGCGCCGCGAAAGAAGCCGCTCGAGAGCGACGGCCTGCTCCTCGATGGCCTGCCGGTGGATCTCGTTGTCCTTATCGAACCTGCCGCCCGCCTCGGAGATGGCCGTCACGAGCAGCTTCCGCCAGTCCGCCTTGATGGGCGCCGTACCCTTTGCAGCGCGCTTCCCAAGCACGGACCGAAGTCGGTCCTCGCGGCCCTTCAGCTCGGTGAGCTGGAGCGCCGTCGTCGGCGCGCCATCCGCAGCGGGCATGTCGATGATCTCGACGACGCTGGCGAGCGTCGAACGGTTCGTACTCGGCCAGTCCGAGCCAATGACGCACGGGTGG
>JAGQIY010000783.1 GCA_020430865.1 Myxococcales bacterium | reverse complement strand
TGACGCGCTGCTCTTCGATGACGAGGCTTCCGCGCGGCACTTGTACGAGCTGGGCGCGTTGATCCAACCGGGCGCTGATGACGGGAGCCGAGCGCTCGCCGCGGCGCTGAGCGAGGCGCCTCAGCTACATGCGCGAAACCCCCTCGAGCAGGCCGTCGGGCGCGTGATCATGCGCTACATCGACGGCATGACGTGGGCCCTGAACGGTGATGAGCTTGCAACGGATCTCGGCATCCGACACCGCGCCTGGCGTCATGCGATCCACGTCTCCCGATTGATGATCCGGCCCATGGAGGGACTTCGCCGCAGCGTGCCCTTCGGCTCCCAGGTCTTCGCCGCGTGGGGCAATCGAGCGATGCACCATGGCATCGCCGTGCAGCTCAGGGGGCTGGATGCGGATTTCAAGCCGCCGGTGCGCCTGCCGAGCGTGTCCCCGCCGTCAGCGGTGCGCGCAGCTTGAGCCAAGCGCTCAGAGATTGTCGTGAGCGCCCACCAGCGCTACGTCATGCGACAATGACGGACCGCAAACTGAAGGTGATGACCGCTGTGGGCAGTGATCGTCCGGGGCTGGTCAAGGCCATCTCCACGCTCATTCATGGCTCGGGAGCGAACCTGGAGGACAGCCGCATGGCGATCCTCGGAGGTGAGTTCGCCCTGGTGCTCCTCTACTCCGGGACGGTGGAAGCGCTGGAGCGTGTTCAGGCCGGGACCGAATCGCTAGGCTCCAAACTCGAGCTTCAGTTCATCATCAAGGACACCGCGAACCCCACGGCGCGTCCCTATCGATCCTATCGTATTCGGGTGAGCGGACTCGATCATCCGGGCATCGTCGAGCGCGTCACCGACGTGCTCGCGCTGCGTCAGGTCAACGTCGAGTCGTTGGACACGCGCCTCGCGCACCAACCGCTCACCGGGACTCCGACGTTCGTATTCGACGCCACGCTTCAGATCCCCCCGGAAGTAGCCGTTGCGGAGCTTCGCAAGGCGCTCGCCGAGCTTTGTGATGCAGAGCAGCTGGATTTCTCACTGGAAGCACGGCTCTAGCCCTCGGCGCCCGGGGTGGGGGAGAGGTCAGCCGTGGGTGCTCTGCGCCGGCCCTTCCATCAGCTGAATCGCTGACAGAACCAGCGCGCGAAGTCTGGACTCGTCTCGCGCAAGCGGACCGAGGTGGCCATCCACCGCCAGAAATGCGAAGCCGTGCACGAGCGCCCAGGCACCGAAGATCAGGGTCTCCTCACGTACCCGCGCGGCAACGTTTGCTGCCCCAGCGACCAGGGCCTCTCGCACCAGCGTGAACGCCGTGACCGCGCTCGCCGCCAGCTCGGCGTGATCCGTGTTGCGCAGCACCCGACGGCTCACCATCACGCGGAAGTGCGAAGGGTGAGTCGCCGCGAAGACGACATACTCCACGCCCATGGCCTGGGCTATCGCCGTGGGGTGACACTGAGTCGCCGCCGCCGCTTGCAGGCGCTCCGAGAGGATCTGGAAGCCTTCCGTGGCCACCTCCGCGAGGAGAGCCTCCTTGTCGGCGAAGTGATGGTAGGGAGCCGCGTCACTCACGCCGGCGGCCTTCGCTGCAGCACGCAGCGTGAACGCCTCTGGGCCCGTGGTGTCGATGAGCTCCAGGGTCGCGTCGAGCAGCGCGCGTCGCAGATCACCGTGGTGATAGCTGCCTGCCTTCTTGCTGAGCGCGCGCTTCTTGGGGGTCATGGGTTCTATCGCCGCGCCCGACCAGCACACGACGCGGGGTGGCACCCGAGCCCGGTGTCAGCCGTCAGCTCAGGTGTCCAAATCGAGCGACGACTGTAGTCTTTGTTCATGCCTTGTCCGCGCATTTCTCGGTCGCGTCGCGGGCGCAAGCGGGCGCTGGCTCGGGTGCGGAGCGAGCTGGAGTCGCGCCTGAGTGGATCCGAGATTGCCCTCGGACGCTCGCACAGTGAGCTGACCAGAGGGGCATGAACGCCTGAACAGGCCTTTTCGAAGCACCTCACCCCTGACGCGTAAACCACGAAATTCCCTAGAGTTTCAGGGGTCGGCCGGCACGGCCCGGGAGCCCCGGAGGTTTGTTTGAGGGCGCTTGCCCGGCTCTGCTTGACACAGGCCTCGCCGCAAGTACCCTTCCGCTCCCCCGCAGCCCGGGATCCATTTTCTTGGCTGCGGAGCGCCTTCGAAGCGCAGGACCCTGCAGTCAGGTTCGCGCGACGGGCTCCCTCCGAGTCAGGTGCGAACCAAACCCAAGTCCAAATCAGTGGCAATCGCCACGACGCAGCAGGCCAATGCCCACTATTCAACAGCTCATTCGCAGCGGACGCAAAGCCGCCGCCGCCAAGACGGACTCGCCGGCACTCAAGTCGTGCCCGCAGAAGCGCGGCGTTTGCACCCGCGTGTACACCACGACCCCCAAGAAGCCGAACTCGGCTCTGCGCAAGGTGTGTCGTGTGCGTCTCACCAACGGGATGGAAGTCACCAGCTACATCCCGGGTGAAGGACACAACCTCCAGGAGCACAGCGTGGTGCTCATCCGTGGTGGTCGTGTGAAGGATCTTCCGGGTGTGCGCTACCACGTGGTGCGCGGCACGCTCGACGCTTCGGGCGCTTCAGGTCCGAGCAGCACGAACAAGGCCAACCGTAACCGCAAGCGTTCCAAGTACGGCGTCAAGCGCCCGAAGTCCTGAGGTCAGAGCAATGCCCCGTAGGCGCGAAGTTCCCAAGCGGAAAATCACACCCGATCCAAAGTACAAGGACAAGCTCGTCGCGAAGTTCATGAACGCGCTGATGCTCGACGGAAAGAAGAGCACGGCAGAAGGCATCATGTACGGCGCGTTCGACATCATCGAAGCTCGCTTCAAGCAGGATCCGCTCGAGGTCTTCCGCAAGGCGCTCGACAACGTGAAGCCCCGCCTCGAGGTGAAGAGCCGCCGCGTCGGTGGTGCCACCTATCAGGTGCCGGTCGAGGTTCGTCCGGAGCGCCGCGTGGCGCTGGCCATGCGTTGGCTGGTCGGCTTCTCCCGCAGCCGTGGTGAGAAGACGATGCGCGAGCGTCTGGCTGCCGAGTTCGTCGATGCGAGCCAGCTGCGCGGTGGCGCCGTGAAGCGCAAGGACGACACCCACAAGATGGCTGACGCCAACAAGGCGTTCGCTCACTACCGCTGGTAGTCCGAGCTCTCCAGACGGAACCTTTCTTCGAGTTCAGGAGTCACCGCGAGGCGATGCGTCAGCTCACATAAGGATCGGGTTACGAGATCCGTCGGCAAGAGCCGACCCTCCGAGGAGCCAGCACCAGCAGGTGCCCTCGGGGGAGCTAGCAAGAGCTAGTGACGATTGGCGTACCCCGAACCCCTTCTAGGCGAGGACCTTCCGTGTCCACGCGCTCTTCAAGAAAGCGAGGAGCCGAGCCTGGAGGGGGTTTCGTCCGTTACGAGCCCCAAAGCAAACCGCGCGGAAACGCCGAGCTACACCCGACCCCACCTGAAGCCAGTCATCCGAGTCCCAGCATGGCACGCGAGTTTCCCCTGGAGCGCACCCGAAACATCGGGATCATGGCGCACATCGACGCGGGTAAGACCACGACGACGGAACGCGTGCTGTTCTACACCGGCATCACTCACAAGATCGGTGAGGTGCATGACGGCGCGGCGACCATGGACTGGATGGAGCAGGAGCAAGAGCGCGGCATCACCATCACCAGCGCCGCGACGAACTGCTTCTGGACTCCGACCGAGGGCAGCGGCCCTCTCAGCGGTCAAGAACACCGCATCAACATCATCGACACGCCCGGGCACGTCGACTTCACCATCGAGGTGGAGCGGTCCCTGCGCGTGCTGGATGGTGCGGTCGCGGTGTTCGACGGCGGCAACGGTGTCGAGCCCCAGAGCGAGACGGTGTGGCGTCAGGCGGACCGTTACAACGTCCCCCGCATCGCGTTCATCAACAAGATGGACAAGCTCGGCGCTGACTTCCAGATGAACCTGGACTCCATGAAGGAGCGTCTGGGAACGGTTCCCGTGCCGATTCAGTGGCCCGTCGGCGAAGCCGATCAGCACCGCGGCATGGTCGACTTGATTCGCATGCAAGCGGCGATCTTCGACAACGAGACCCTCGGCGCATCCTTCGAGTGGACGGAGATCCCCGGCGACCTCAAAGACAAGTGCGCCGAGATGCGCGAGGCGATGATCGAGGCCTGCGCGGACGTCGACGACGCCATCATGGAGAAGTTCCTCGAAGGCGGCGCAGACGCCGTCTCCGAGGCCGAGATTCATGCTGCCCTGCGGAAAGGGACGATCGAGTTCAAGTTCGTGCCGGTGCTGTGTGGCTCTGCCTTCAAGAACAAGGGCGTGCAGCTGCTGCTCGACGCGGTGGTCAACTACCTCCCGTCGCCTGCTGACTTGCCCCCGGTCGAAGGGACCGACCCCAAGGACGAAACCAAGAAGCTCACCCGGCCGGCGAGCGATGACGCTCCCTTCGCGGCGCTCGCTTTCAAGATCGTCAACGATCCCTTCGGCAACCTGACCTTCTTCCGCGTGTACTCCGGCAGCGTCTCGAGCGGCACGGCGGTGTACAACGTGGCGCGCGGCAAGCGCGAGCGCATCGGGCGCATCCTGCGCATGCATGCCAACAAGCGCGAGGAGCTCAAGCACTGCTACGCCGGCAACATCTACGCGGCGGTCGGCCTGCGGGACACGCGCACGGGCGACACCCTGTGCGACGAGAAACACCCGATTCTGCTGATGCCGATGACCTTCCCCGACCCGGTCATCTCGATCGCCATCGAGCCGCGAAGCCAAGCTGACGTCGACAAGCTCGCGCTCAGCCTGCAGAAGCTCGCTCAGGAAGACCCTTCCTTCCGCACCTACACCAACGAAGAAACCGGCCAGACGATCATCGCTGGCATGGGCGAGCTCCACCTGGAGATCCTCGTCGACCGTCTGCGCCGCGAGTTCAAGCTCGAGGCGAACGTCGGTAAGCCCGAGGTCGCATATCGTGAGGCGATCTCCAAGGCGGTGGACGCCGAGGGCAAGTTCGTGCGTCAGTCCGGTGGTCACGGCCAGTACGGACACGTCAAGATCAAGCTCGAGCCCTTGCCTCGCGGTACTGGTTTCCAGTTCGAGAACGCGATCGTTGGCGGCATCATCCCCAAGGAGTTCATCCCGTCGGTCGAGAAGGGGATCCGTGAAGCGATGGGTCGCGGCGTGCTGGCTGGCTTCGAGCTGGTCGACGCGAAGGCGACGCTCTACGACGGCAGCTTCCACGAGGTGGACTCGTCGGGCCCGGCGTTCGAGATCGCCGGCTCGATGGCATTCCAGGACGGCGCCAAGCGCGCTGGGCTTCACCTCCTCGAGCCGGTCATGAAGGTCGAGGTCGTCACCCCCGAGGACTACATGGGGGAGGTCATCGGAGACATCAACTCTCGTCGCGGTCAGATTCAGGGCATGAATCAGCGCGGCACGAACACACAAATCATCACAGCGCTGGTTCCACTCGCGACGATGTTCGGGTACGCGACGGACCTACGCAGCAAGACTCAAGGTCGCGCAACTCACTCGATGCAGCTCGAAGGCTACGAGGCGGTTCCGGGGCCGGTTCAAGAAGAAATCGTCGCGAGAGTTCGCGGCCACTGAGAGCGAGGAAGTCATGGCGAAGGAGAAATTCGTACGCAAGAAGCCCCACGTCAACGTCGGCACGATCGGTCACATCGACCACGGCAAGACGACGACGACGGCGGCACTGCTGAAGGTCCAGGCGGACAAGGGTCTGGCGCAGCCGATCAGCTACGGCGACATCGCCAAGGGCGGCATCGTTCGCGACGAGACGAAGACGGTGACGATCGCGGTGAGCCACGTGGAGTACGAGTCGCCGACTCGCCACTACGCGCACGTGGATTGCCCCGGTCACGCGGACTACATCAAGAACATGATCACCGGTGCGGCGCAGATGGACGGCGCGATCCTGGTGGTGAGCGCGGTGGACAGCGTGATGCCGCAGACCCGCGAGCACGTGCTGCTGGCTCGTCAGGTTGGTCTGAACCACATCGTCGTGTTCTTGAACAAGTGCGACGCGGTCGAGGACGAGGAGATGCTGGAGCTCGTAGAGATGGAAGTCCGCGAGCTGCTGAGCAAGTACAAGTTCCCGGGCGACGACGCAGCGGTGGTGAAGGGCGCAGCACTTCCGGCGCTTCAGGGCGAGCAGAAGTGGGTCGACACGATCACGGAGCTGGTGCAGGCGCTGGACGACAACATCCCGGAGCCGGTTCGCGAGATCGACAAGCCGTTCCTGATGGCCATCGAGGACGTGTTCTCGATCAAGGGGCGCGGCACGGTCGCGACGGGTCGTATCGAGCGCGGCGTGATCAAGGTGAACGAAGAGGTGGAGATCATCGGCTTCTCCGACACGCGCAAGACGGTGGTCACGGGCGTCGAGATGTTCCGCAAGTCGATGGATCAGGGCCAGGCTGGCGACAACGTCGGCTGCCTGCTCCGCGGTATCGACAAGGACGAAATCGAGCGCGGCCAGGTGCTTGCGAAGCCGGGTTCGATCACGCCTCACACCAAGTTCATCGGTGAGGTTTACGTGCTGAAGAAGGAAGAGGGTGGTCGTCACACCCCGTTCTTCACGAACTACCGCCCTCAGTTCTACATCCGCACGACGGACGTGACTGGCGCGGTGAAGCTGCCCGAAGGCGTGAAGATGGTCATGCCGGGCGACAACATCACGATGGACATCGAGCTGATTGCGCCAGTCGCGTTGGAGGAGCAGATGCGCTTCGCCATTCGTGAGGGTGGTCGCACCGTCGGCGCTGGTGTCGTCACGAAGATCGTCGAGTAATCATGGCTGATAACAAGATCCGAATCCGCCTCAAGGCGTTCGACCACCAGCTACTGGACAAGTCCACCACGGACATCGTCGACACCGCGCGTCGCACTGGCGCGCGGGTGGCTGGCCCCATTCCGCTGCCGACGGCCATCCGTCGCTACACCGTCCTCCGCGGACCGCACGTGGACAAGAAGTCCCGCGAGCAGTTCGAGGTCCGGACCCACAAGCGTCTGATCGATATCCTCGACCCGACGCCCCAAACCGTTGACGCCCTGATGAAGCTCGATCTTTCGGCAGGCGTGAACGTCGAGATCAAGGGCTGAGGACGCCATGAAGCTAGACGTCTTTAACCTCAAGCGTGAGAAGGTTGGCGAGCTCGAGCTGGCGGACGAAGTGTTCGCTGCTGACGTGAAGGAGCACTTGCTGCACGAGGTCGTCGTGTCGCAGCTGGCTTCTCGCCGTGCCGGCACGCATGCGGCGAAGGAGCGCTCCGCAGTGAGCGCTTCCAAGAAGAAGCTGTACAAGCAGAAGGGCACCGGCCGTGCTCGTCACGGTCAGATCAGTGGTCCCACCTTCGTTGGTGGTGGCCGCGCTCACCCCCCGCGTCCCCAGGACTGGAGCCATCGTCCGCCGCGTCGCGTACGCGCGAGCGCGCTGAAGAGCGCTCTCAGCCTGCTCGCCAAGGAGGGCCGTCTGGTCATCGTCGATGAGATGAAGATCGACGAGATCAAGACCAAGGCGCTGGCTGGCGTGCTCGACGCCCTCAAGGCCCCCACCAAGACTCTGGTGGTGGACGACAAGGGCAACACCAACCTTCAGCTGTCCATCCGCAACATGGAGTCGAACCAGTTCCTGCCCCCGGAGGGCGTGAACGTCTATGACCTCCTGCGCCACGACACGCTGGTGGTGTCCAAGGACGCAGCCAAGGCCCTCGAGGCCCGCTGCATTGGGAGCAAGTCATGAACCTGGCCCCTGAGCACATCATCAAGCGCCCCATCGCTCTCACCGAGAAGGCGGCTCGCCTCAAGGAGGACAACAAGGTTGTCTTCGAGGTGGCCCTGGGCGCCAACAAGATCGAAATCAAGAAGGCCGTCGAGGCCCTGTTCGACGTCGAAGTGAAAGACGTCAACACCCTGATCCAGCGTGGCAAGGTCAAGCGCATGGGTCGGCGTCTCGCCAAGCGCCGGAACTGGAAGAAGGCCATCGTCACTCTGCGTGACGGGCATGACATCCAGTTCTTCGATGAGTCGGACACCGACGATCAGGACGAGGAATAGACCGATGGGAATCCGTAAGAGCAAGCCGACGTCTCCCGGACGTCGCTTCTACACGGTGAGCGACTTCGCTGACGTCACCCGTGATGAGCCCGAGCGCAGCCTGCTGGCTCCGGGCAGCAACACCGGTGGCCGCAACAACTACGGCCGCGTGACCACGCGTTTCCGTGGGGGTGGCCACAAGCAGCGCTACCGCATCATCGACTTCAAGCGTCGCAAGGTGGGCGTCCCCGCACAGGTGGCTCACATCGAGTACGATCCGAACCGCACGGCTCGCATCGCGCTCCTGCACTACGCGGACGGAGAGAAGGCGTACATCCTGTGCCCCGACGGGCTCAAGCAGGGTGACACCGTCATCTCCAGCCGCAACGCGGACATTCGCCCTGGAAACTCGCTCCGGCTGCGGGACATCCCCGTCGGCACGGCCATCCACAACATCGAGCTCAAGAAGGGCAAGGGCGGCCAGCTGGTTCGCTCCGCCGGTGTTGCGGCTCAGTTGATGGCGAAGGACGGCGAGTACGCTCAGGTGAAGCTGCCCTCCGGCG
>JAGQIY010000002.1 GCA_020430865.1 Myxococcales bacterium | reverse complement strand
TGCGGTCTCTCACCAGCTTGGTCGGCTGCGCGCTGCTGCTCGGTTGGAGCGCGAGCGCCGCAGCTGCTCCAGAGCCTCCAACCCCTTCCTTCAGCTCTGCCATCGACGGCTTCGCGGGCTACGACGCGCAGTCCACGTGCGACCCTGGCGAGAAGCCCGGCGCCGTGGACTTCCGTGGCCTGATGCTGGCCACCTACCCCTCGAGCAGCAACCTCGGAATCATCCGCGCGTGCGACGTGGGCGGCACGAGCGAGCACAAGGAAGGCCGCGCCTTCGACTGGGGGCTGAACTACAACGACGCCGCTCAGCGAGACATCGCCGACACAGCCATCAACTGGCTGCTGAAGAGCGATGAACACGGAAACGCCTGTGCGCTCGCTCGGCGCTTCGGGCTGATGTACTTCATCTGGAACAAGCGGATCTGGGGCAGCTACCGCTCTCCGAACGGCAGCTGCGCGACGGCCGGCTGGAAGGCATATACCGGCACCAACCCCCACACCGACCACATCCACTTGTCATGGGCCTGGCCCGGCGCGCGCGAGCAGACGACTTGGTGGACCGCGCCCCTGCCCTCCAACCAGCCGCCAAGGGGCTACCTCGACAGCGCCGACTGCGAGGCCATCGGAGGCTGGAGTCAGGACGCCGACAGCGCCAGCAGCCCCAACGATGTGCACCTCTATTTCGACGGTCCAGCGGGAGACGCGAACGCGACCTCGGTTGCCCTCACCGCCGATCAGCACCGCGACGATCTGTGCAGCGCCCTCGGGACCTGCGAGCACGCGTTCGAGGTCGCGTCACCGCTGAGCCTCCACGACGCCCAGGAGCACGACGTGTATGCCTACGGAATCGATAGCGAAGGCGGCTCGAACGCGCAGCTGACCAACAGCCCCAGGCGCTTTCGTTGCGAACCCAGCGTCCCCGACGGCGTGCTGCGCCACGTCGCGCATCCCGACGTGTTCTCCGCCTGGGGGTTCTCCTACTTCTGGGACGTGATGCCGGTCGGCGACGCGCAGCTGGACGCGCGTGATGCGGGTGATGATGTCCCTGCTCGACCGGTGCTCGCGAAGGCGGACGACGGCAACCCCGCGGTGTACCTGATCGATGGCGACGTGAAGCGCCACGTGCCGAACGCCGACGTGATGACCACCTGGGGCTTCGACTGGAACAGCATCGAGGTCTGGCAGGCGGCTGATCTGGCAGACCTCGAGCAGGGACCGGACGTGCGCCCGCGGCCCGTGCTCGTTCAGGGCAGCGGGCCCGACGTCTACCTGCTGGATGACGACTGGGGCACGCCTCCAGGCACCGGCGGTTCACCGGGCAGCGGAGGCAGCGGCTGGACGAGCGGTGGCGCAGAGAGCGGCGTCGGAGGCAGTGGGAGCGCGAGCAACGCCCAGGGGGGCTCTGGCGTCGGCCCAGCGACGCGGGTAGAGAATGGAGACTCGGGTTGCGCCTGCAGTACCGCAGGGCAACGAGCCGGGGCGCCGACCAACCTCGCCTGGGTGCTGCTTCTTGGAGCTTGCGCGGCGCTCGCCCGCCGCCGCCAGGAGCACGCGCAGTGAGCGGCCGGCGGGTGAAGAGGAGGCGGGTCGAGGGCTCGCAGGACCCCCGGCGCCGCTGGCTGTGGGTTGCGCCGGTACTGCTCCTGGCCGGTGGTTACTGGCTGCTGCGGCAGCCGACAACCGCCCCCGAGACGGAGCGCACGCCATCATCCAAGGCAGCCCGCACGAGCGCTCCCCGGCCCGAACACCGTCCGGAGCCGGCGCTGCGCAGAACCGCACGCAAGGCTCGGCCTCAGGCTGCTCGGCGCGCCACGTCAGCGCCCACGCTCCCCGCATCAGCGGCAATCCAGGTTCCCTTGGTCGCTCAACCCAAGCCTGCTCCCCGCACCGCACAGCTCAACATGCAGGTCCTGCAGGAAGCTCGGAAGCACGGTTGGGTGTACACCGATGAGGGCGAGACGCCTTGCCCGCCACAACGCGTGAAGATCCTCTGGGACACACCGGGGGATCTCTCGAGCTACGACCGCGGCGCCTACTTCGAACCCCTGGGACCCGCTCCGAGCGAGAGCTCGAAGTCGGTCAACGGCCTGCTCCTCTGCGAGGGCTACACGTTCCTCTATCGCGGGTTCGAGGCGTACTACGACGAAGAGCGCGGACAGTGGCGGGTCTATCCCTTCCCAGTGATCGAGCCGGCGCCCGGCGAGGAGTAGGTTCAATCACCACGAAGCAACAAGGGAGACGTCGATTGCCCCACGGAGCAAGCGGACTTCATCGCTACTTCGCGGACTGACCCTCGAAACACCTGGACCCGCGACTCCTCGATGGGAATCACGGGTCCGTCAGCGTTCGCTGGGCTCTACTCAGCCGCCTGGCTCTACTCAGCCGCCTGGCTCTACTCAGCCGCCTGGTCGTCCCCCATGACCTCGTCCTCGATGTCGTCGAGTCCCTGATCGAGGTCGTCTCCCAGGAGGTCGTCGACATCGTCCACGTCCTGTCCGTCGTCAGCACCGGGCCGTGCCCGCCTGAGGTCTGCGCCGCGCTCGAGGCCGCGCCCCTTGCGCATGCGTGGCCCCTTCTCGATCTGCTCGGCGAGCTTCGTGCGCTGCTCGGGCGTCAGGATGGCGAGGAACTCGTTCATGTGTGCCACCTGCTTCTTCATCATCTCGCCCATGTCCTTGTGCTTCGGCGACAGGTTGAATTTGCTGGCGTCGAAGCCGTCCTTCGCGAAGGCGTCCAGCAGCTCGTCCATCTTCTTGTCCATTTCCGCGCGGAGTGACTTCATGTCCTCGGGGCTGGGCATGTCAGCCTTGCCCTTCTCTTTCAGCGCATCGAGCTTCGTTTGCTGATCCTCCGTGAGCTCCAGACCGCGCGTCATCATGCCAAAGGGGCCACCGTGCATGCCCTTCATGCCCTTCATGCCCTTCATGCCACGGTGCGGACCCGTCTTCGCGTCATCGTCCTTCGCGCGCTCTGCCCACTTGGCGGCCATCTCCTCGCGGTGCTTGCGGCGGCTCTCCATCTCGGCCTTCACCTTCGTCACCAGCTCCGTGCGCTGCTCGGGGGTCAACGCGGCGTAGAGGCCGTTCAGCAGCTTGGTCTGGGCGGCGGTCCGCGCCTGCTGGTGCTCCTTCATCGAGGCGATCTTCTCGTCGAAGGCTTTTTCATCGACCTTGCCTGCCTTCGCGGCTTCGATCATCGCGGTCTTCATCGCTTCGCGGCTCTTCGGATCCCGCTTGGCGTCCTGCTTCTCTTGCTTGAGCGCCGTGATCGTCTCCTTCTGGTCCTCGCTGAGCTCGAGCTCACTGAGCGCGGTCTTCAAGAGCAACTGAGCGGGGCCCTTGTCGCGGCGGCCGAACTTGCCGTGCTTGCCCAGCTTGCCCAGCTTGCCCAGCTTGCCCGCTTTCCTGTCGAAGGCCTTGGACGTTTCCGCAGGTTGGCTGACCTCTTGCTTCTGCTCCTTCGACTCCGGCGCCTGCTCCGTCTGGGAGCAAGCGACCGGCACGAGAGCCATGGCCAAAGCCAACACGAGCGAGCTGTTCTGAATACGACGCATGTGAGTTTCTCCTTGGCGCCCGCGCTGGCGGGTAGCTTTCAGGTTCGCGCCTGGGTCGACGCGAGGCTAGCGACTCATGGGAGTCCTGGGGTTCCGGGGGTGCGGTCGAACGCCCCTCGACAAATGCCGAGTCTCGAGATGGCGTTAATGGGGTTTCTTGGGTGGGTGAGGCTGCCGTAGGGCCGACTCGCACCGCTCTCGAGACTCGTAGGTTGTGACGCAGCCGGTGCCTCGGCCCCTACGCTCGACGCCGAAGATCGCTCGTCGAGCGCCGTTCTCGCCTTTCCCTCCGCGCCCGAGGCAACCGCAGCTTTCCCAGCGCAGCAAGGGCAGACGGTGACAATGCGCCGACGTTGAGCGCCCGGCCCGAGCGCCAACGGCCTGACGCTCACGCCGACCGAGCGGCGAGCCTCACCCCCAAAACCGGAGCAGGATCCGGCGCTTGAAGCGGCGTCGAGCTTCAAAGACCGTGGCACGCATCTCGCACATCTGCCCGCGTGAGCTCTGCCGTCGCCACCAAGAAGGGATCGAGGAATGACCTGACGGTCCCGATCGGCGTCGTGGGCATCATCATGATGATGGTGCTGCCCATGCCGCCGTTCCTGGTGGACGTGCTGCTCGCCGTCAGCATGGCGCTAGCCATCGGCGTCTTCCTGATTGGCCTGTTCATGGAGAAGCCGCTGGAGTTCAGCGCGTTTCCGGCGGTGGTCCTGGTCGCCACCCTGCTCCGGCTGTCGGTGAACATCGCGACGACGCGCCTGATCTTGCTGCACGGAGCGGAGGGTCAAGACGCGGCCGGGCAAGTGATCATGACGTTTGGGAACTTCGTGGTCGGCGGAAACGTGGTCGTCGGCCTCGTCGTGTTCCTGATTCTGGTGGTGATCAACTTCGTCGTGGTCACCAAGGGCTCCGGACGCGTGGCAGAGGTCGCGGCCCGCTTCGCCCTGGACGGTATGCCCGGCAAGCAGATGGCCATCGACGCCGATCTGAACGCAGGGCAAATCTCCCCCGAGCAAGCCCGCCAGCGCCGCGGCGAGCTCGAGCGTGAAGCTGACTTCTTCGGCGCCATGGACGGCGCGAGCAAGTTCGTCAAGGGTGACGCGATCGCTGGCCTCTTGATCACGGCGATCAACCTGGTCGCGGGTCTCGCCCTGGGTGTTGCCGCGGGGATGGACATCGGCGACGCGGCGAAGACGTTCTCGATCTTGTCCGTCGGCGACGCGCTGGTGTCGCAGATGCCGGCCCTCTTGATGAGCACCGCGAGCGGCGTGGTCGTTACCCGATCAGCGACCGGAGAACAGCTCGGTCGAGCTCTCAGCGGACAGCTGCTCGGTAGCCGCAAGGCGGTCGCGGCCACCGGCGGGATGATGGCAGTCATGGCGCTGGTCCCGGGTATGCCCGCGGTGCCGTTCCTGGCAATCGCCGCCGCACTGGGGTGGACCGCGTATCAGCACGGAAAGAAAGAACAGGCGCTCGAGCTAGCGCCACCGCCCGAAGTCGAGGAAAAGCCCAAGACACCGACCGAGGAGCTGGAGGAGGCGCTGCCCCTCGACGTCCTGGCGCTGGAGGTCGGCTACGAGCTGATCCACGCCGTGGACCCCAAGTCCGGCGGCAACCTGGTGGACCGCATCTCCGGTTTGCGCAAGCAGCTCGCGCTGGACCTCGGCGTGGTCATCCCCCCGGTCCACATCCGCGACAATCTGCAGCTCGAACCCAGCACCTACCGCATGATGCTGCTCGGGACCGAGCTCGCCAAGGGCGTGCTGCGCTCGGGACGGCTACTGGCGCTGGATCCGAGCGGCACCGCGCCGCCCATCGATGGCGAAGCGACCCGGGATCCTGCGTTTGGTACACCTGCGCGCTGGATTCCATCCCGAGAGCGTGAGCTCGCGGAGGCGCTCGGCTACGCGGTCGTCGACCACACGACGGTGATCGCCACGCACTTGGCGGAGGTAGCCCGCAGCTCGGCCCATCAGATCCTGGGTCGCGCCGAGCTGCAGCACCTGTTCGACGTGTTCACCAAGGCGAACCCAAAGCTCGTCGACGACTTGGTACCGAACTTGCTGACGTTTGGTGAGGTGCTCAAGGTGATGCGCAATCTGGTCAAAGAACAGGTCTCGATCCGCGACCTGAGGACGATCCTCGAGGGATTGATCGAGATCGCTCCCAGCACCCGCGATACCGAGCAGCTGACCGAGATGGTGCGCCAACGCCTGTCCCGTCAAGTCACCGCCGCTCACACTGACAACGACGGACACCTCGCCACGCTGGTGCTCGACGCCCAGGTGGAGGAGATGTTCCGGCGTTCCCTCCAGGAAATAGCTGCTGGAACCGGTGGCGCTCTGGACCCGGAGCTGGCGCGACGCCTGGGCGACCAACTCGCTGGCGCAGTCCAGCGCATGGAGAACACGGGCCGACGGCCATGCGTGATCACCAGCCCAGACCTGCGCCGCTACGTCCGCGCCTTCGCGGAGCGCCGCTGTCCTCAGCTCAGCGTGCTCTCGTTCCGCGAGCTGGAACCAGGCGCCGCGATCCGCCCCATCGAGACCGTGTCTTTCAACGCAGCCCCGCGCCCCAGCGCCTGAGCCGCCCCCTCTGAATCAGGAAGCCTGCCATGACCCAACAAGTCTTTCGAGGAAACGATGTTCGCGAAGCCCTGGCACACGTGCGCTCCGCGCTGGGCGCCGACGCCGTCATCGAATCCACGCGGCAAGTGTCAAGCGGCAGTCGGGGCGGCTACGTGGAGGTCACCGCGGGGCCTGGCGCCAACTCCAGAACCAAGCCCTTCGCGAGCGAGCTGCAGGAGGAGTCTACGCCCCGCCGCAGCGTGCGGCGCTGGAACATGCCCAAGACGCCCCGCCGCGGCGCTGAGCGTGAATCCCCCGCCGCAGTGCGAAACCTGGCTCCTGCGGACATCGAGCGCGAGCTCCTCGAGCTGCGGGCCATGCTGGAGGAGATCAACGCTTCGCGTCCGCCCAAGGAGCGCGTCCAGCAGCTCCTCCACAGCATCGGCATCGAGGGCAAGCTGAACCAGGAGCTCGCGAAGGGCGCAGGCCGCGTCGCGAAGGACGAGCAAGCGCTCAAGCGCTGGCTTCGCAAGCGTATCGGAGAGCGGCTGTTGCTGCTGCCCAACTTGCTCAGCCGACCTGGACGCCAGGTGCTGACCGTCGTCGGGCCGACGGGGGTCGGGAAGACCACGACCCTCGCCAAGCTCGCGGCACAAGCCAAGCTCGACCTCGGCCGCAGCGTGGCCGTGTTCACCCTGGACACGTTCCGCGTGGGTGCGGTCGAGCAGTGGCGCCGCTACGCGCAACTCCTGGGCATCGAGCTCGAGGTGATCAAGCGCCAGGAGGACTTCGCAGAAGCCATCGCGCGCACCCGAGCGGAGGTGATCCTGGTGGACACCGCCGGCCGCAGCCCCAACGACTATGGCCCCACGGCACTGCTCGCGCGCTGCTTGCAGAGCTGCCCCATGACCCAGGAGACCTTGCTGGTTCTCCCCGGTTGGATGCGCGCTCGCGACGCCGAGCGCGTCAGGAGGCAGTACGAAGACCCAGGCGTCAGCGCCCTGGTGATCTCGAAGGTCGACGAGTGCGAGCAGCTGGGCGGCGTGCTCCACGCGGCCATGCCAGGCGGCCTACCCATCGCCTTCGTGTGCGACGGACCGCGGGTCCCCGAAGACATCCACAACCCCGAGCTCGACTCCCTGCTGGAGGCGATCCTTCCGGAGGCATCATGAACAGCGAGCCCCAGCTGGGCGCCGGCTCTGACCAGCCAAGCGCCCTGGCCACCTCAGTACGCGCGCAGCGCGAAGTCTACGATCGCTATCTCCCAGTCGTGCGCCGCATCGCGATGCGAACGGTGCGCACCCTGCCCTCATCCATCACCATCGACGACGTGATCAGCGCCGGTTGGATGGGCATGGTCGAAGCGCTGGGTCGACGCACCGAGGACATGACCGACGATCACTTCGAGGCCTACGCCTCGTATCGTGTGCGCGGCGCCATCCTCGACTACCTGCGCATGCTGGATCCGATGAGCCGCAAGATGCGCGGCGCTTCACGCAAGATCACCCAAGCCGTCTCGGAGTTGACCGCGCGGCTTGGCCGCGCCCCCGGTGAAGACGAGGTCGCTGCGGAGCTCGGTCTGCCACTCGCAGAGTACCAGCAGTTGCTCGGTGAGATCGGAGAGGCGGGTTTTGCCCGACTCGAGCTCACCGACATCGCAGAACCCGACACCCACGAGGCTTCTCCCGAAGCGCAAGCCGCCAAGCAGGAGATCGTAGGGGCGGTGGCCAGCGCCATCGACGAGCTCCCCGAGCGCCTGCAGATGGTTCTGGCGCTGTACTATCAGGAGGACTGTAGCTTCCGCGAAATCGGCGAGGTCCTCGGCGTCACCGAGAGTCGAGTTTGCCAGCTGCACACCGAAGCCGTTCACATGATCCGCGCGGTGCTCGACGGGAAGCCCATGCGCAAGCGGGCACGACGCCGCAACACGACGCCCAAAGCGCGACGCTGACCGCGCCCCGACGGCGCCGAGAACCCGACGGGATCAGTGGCCGCGGGACCCGGCACCACGTGGCCACCGAATATTATTTCTGCAAGGCAATAATGTCGTTGATCGGCGCCACCTTGGGGGCACCGTCGACGATGGTGACCTCCTGAGTCGCGTGGAGGTCCAGCTTCCCATCCCCATCGAAGTCACACTTCGCGCTCGCGGTCCCGGTGGTGTCCTTCTCTCGGATCCACTCGTACTGGCACTTCTGCGGCTGCTTCAACCGGAACCCGATGGCCGACCACGCCTCCCAGTCGGCAGGGGTGCTGGTGTAGACCTTGCCCTTGACGTCGTCGGCACTCGCCGGGACCGGCTTGACCGAGTCGGGGAGCTTCTTGGTCGGTTGCTCATCGTCCATCGGCAGCGTGTCTCCGACCGGGCCTTCCTTCATGGTGGCGGCCATCACCCCCCGCGTGATCGCGAGCAGGTGTGCCTTGGCCTCCGCGGCGCCGAGCGTCATCTCCATCACCGTCGCGGAGCTCGCGGCGGCGGGAGCGCTCGCGGAGCCAGCGGCGCCAGACGCTTCCGGCTTGTCGCAGGCGGTGAGGAGGGGGAAGAGAAACAGGCACAGTCCAGGCAGCTTGGAGAACATGGGCTGGCATGGTCGAGAACCACTGCCCGTGCGTCAAGCGTCGCAGCGGACTCACTCCGCCGCGACGCGAGCTTGGGGCTCGCCGCCGGAGGCACTACACTTCTGCGATGCGTCTGATCCGCGGCGTGCTCGCAGCTTGTGCGTTGTCTGGCCTCGTCGCACTGCAGCCCTCGATGGCGACCGCGTCGGATGACGATGACAAGCCTCCGACGGCGACGAAGGCCGCTGCGGCCTACTTGCTCGGGATCCGCGGAGACGACTTGCGCTACCTGTGCCGCGACAACTGCGGTGCGATCCGCAACGACGACGCACGACACTTCTGCCGCGCCAACTGCGGCGCCATCCGCAACAGCGACGTCCGCTACCTCTGCCGCGACAACTGCGGAGCGATCCGTGACGACGACGCACGCCATGCTTGCCGTGGCAACTGCGGCGCCATCCGCAACGACGACGCACGCCACGCCTGCCGCGGCAACTGCGGCGCCATCCGCGAAGATGATCTGCGCTACCTGTGCCGCGGCAACTGCGGCGCGATCTAGCAGGCTGCTGAAAAACTGCGTCTTCCAGCAGCCTGCGTGCTGATCCGCGCGGATTGAGCGCCCCTGCTCTCGCAAAACCCCATAAAAATGAGGGGTTTTGCGAGAGCAAGATCTGGTACGAGTCTGCGCGGGCACGGCGGTTATTGATTGGCAGGGTGTTTTTTCAACACCCTGCCAGAGGCTACCGCTCGGGCTCGAGGTGCTTCTCGAGCCGTGAACGTCTACCAGATCTTGCTCGCAGCCCGCGGCGCGCTGGTATGGCGAGCGGCGCCAGACGGGGTTCTACCCCCGCACCCGCCGCCCCGCCTGCGTCTTCATGCGGTAGACCAGCGCGAGGACCTCTGCAACGGCCGCGTACATCTCGGGCGGGATGTGCCTGCCGACCTTGACTCGCGAGGCAAGTCCGCGCGCCAGGGGCACGTTGGTGATGATGGGGATGTCGTGCTCTCCAGCGAGCTTTCTGATGTACAGCGCGATGTCGTCGTAGCCTTTGGCCGCCACGATCGGAGCGCCTTCTTCCGCACGGTATCGAATGGCCACCGAGACATGGGTCGGATTCGCGATGATCACGTCAGCCTCACTCACCGCCTGAAGCATGCCGTTCTTGGCCATTTCCCGGGCACGCTGGCGCTGACGCGCGCGGACCTTCGGGTCACCTTCCTGCTGGTGGTGCTCTTCCTTGACTTCCTGGCGGCTCATCTTGAGCTGGTTCTCGTGCTTGAACCAGCTCTGGCCGTAGTCGAGCGCGGCCAGGATGCCCAGCGCGACACTGCCACGCACCGCAAGCGTCATGACGGAGTCACCGACCTGGAGCACGGCGCCCTCGAGAGCCGCGCGACTCGTGCGGATCAACAGGGGCAACGCGTCGACGACAGTGGTGTAGACGACGACGGCTAGCGCTCCCACGCGCCCGATCTGCAGCACGATGTTCACCAGCGCCGCCTTGGGTGAGAGCATCTGGGTGAGCTTGCTCAGCGGGTCGAGGCGCTCCCACTTGGGAGCGAGCAGCTCGAAGCGTGGGTTCAATCCAGCCTCCGCGAAGCCCATGGCCGTGCCGCCGATGACGGCTGCGAGCAGGACCGGTAGGACGATGCCGGCGATGGTCATCATCAAGCGTTGACCGACGACCGCGACGTCGCCGTGTACGAGCTCGAAGGGCTCGGCGAACGAGCGCTGGGCGAAGGTCACCAGGCGTTCTCCCATCAGCGTGCCGGTGAACGAGATCGTGCCCAGGGCCGCAAACGTCGCCACCGTCGGTCCCGAGTCCTTGGCGCGTGGGAACTGTCCCTCTTCCCGCGCCTTGCGCCGTTTGTCGGGTGTCGGCTCCTCTGTTTTTTCGCTGTCGTCGCTGTCCGACATGGGTCAGCTCCCGAGCGCTGTATCGCGGCCGTACGAAGCTCGTCCCGCTCAGGGACTCATCTCCACCAGCAGGCTCTCGATGCGAGAGCCGACGCGACCGGTCTCATTCACGATCAGCACCCCGAGGTCGGGGAGCGCGGTGAGCACCACGACGGCGCCCACGGCCAGCGTCACGGCGAAGCCGACGCTGAAGATCTGCATGGCTGGCGCGGCTCGGGAGACGAATCCGAGTGCCAGCTGGACCATGAAGAGGACTGCCAACACCGGCAACGCGAAGCGTACGCCGGTGACCAACACCAGGTTGGAGAGCTCGAGGATACGCGGAAACAGCACACCGGGCTCGACCAGTGTCCCCGCCGGGATGGCTCGGAAGCTTGCCAGCAGCGCCGCGATCATCACGCGATGCGCGCCGACGAGCAGCGCCAGGAGCAAGGCGAAGTAGCGGAACATGGTGGTGACGACGCTCACCTGCGTGTGGCTCGTGGGGTCGAGCACCTGAGCCATGCCGAAGCCCATCGCGGGGCTGATCGTGTCCCCGAGCACCTCCACGGTGGCGATGGCGAACAACACCACCAGACCCATGGCGCCACCTATCACCAGCTCGCTCCCGAGCCCGAGGGCCATGCCAATGGGAGTGTTGACTCCTTCGGGAACCCCGGCGTAGCCGTGGGCGACGAACGCCAGCATCATCGCCAATCCCGCCTTCACACGCTTTGGGGCGTTCACCCACGGAATCGGTGCGATCATCACCAGTCCCGTCACCCGCGCCAGCTCCAGGCAGTAGGTTGCGGTCTCGTTACGGAGCCAGGCATCGAGATCCATGCTTGCCCCGGGTGCGCTCAGCGCACGACGTTCGAGATCGAGCTGATGCTACGCTGGGTGTAGTCGACGAGGGAGCGCATGGTCCAAGAGCCGAGCACGATCAGCATCACGCCCACCGCAACCAGCTTGCTCACGAAGCTGATACTGGCCTCGTTCACCTGGGTGGCCGCCTGCAAGACGCCGACGATCAGGCCGACGACCAGCGCGACCAGCAGCAGGGGCCCCGCAGCCTTCGCCGTCATCAACATTGCGTTCTGAATCAGCTCGATTGCGCCGTCGGTCGTCATCGCCCTCGTCCTCGTTTTCCTTGCAGTTTTGCTAGGCGAAGCTGCGCAGCAGCGAGCCAGCAATCAGGTTCCAGCCATCCACCAAGACGAAGAGCAACAGCTTCATCGGCAAGCTGAGGGTGGTCGGTGGCACCATCATCATTCCCATGCTCATCAGCAGCGACGCCACCGCGATGTCCACGACCAGGAAGGGCAGGAGCACCATCACCCCCATCTGGAACGCCGTGGTCAGCTCGCTGATCACGAAGGCAGGCACCGCGAGCTTGAGCGGTACGTCATCGGGGGTGGCAGGTAGCGGCTCGGCGGCGGCGTCGTAGAACAGGCGCAGGTCCTCCTCACGCGTCTGCCGCAGCATGAAGCGCTTGAGTGGAACGCTGGCCGCGTCGAGCGCCTGCACCTCGGTCATCTCGCCTCGCTGATAGGGATCGAGGCCCGCCGTCTTCATCTGACCGAAGGTCGGCGCCATGGTGAAGAAGGTCAGGAACAGGGACAGGCCGATGATCACCTGGCTCGGCGGTGTCTGCTGGGCTCCGATACCCTGACGCACGAAGCCCAGCACCACGACCGTGCGCACGAAGCTCGTCATGGTGAGGATCGCCGCTGGCAACAAGGCCAGCAGGGTCAGGATGAGCAGGATCTTCAGCGAAGGCGCGAGGCTCTGAGTGCCCTCGAAGAGCGGCTGCAGAGGACTCACGCCGACCTCCTGCGCCGCAGCAACCCGGCGACCTGCCCCTCGACTTCTTCCTCTTCTTCTTCGAGGAGCTGACGCAGCATCTCGCGCCGGGCGGCCTTCGAGCGGGCCTCGCCGTGGGCATCGTGCGGCGCTGGCAACGTCGTCGCGGTCTTGGAGTACACGTCCTTGGTCTCGCCCGCGATGATCGCCGCGGCCGCGTCTCCCTCCCGAACGTCACTCGGGGTGCGACCGCTCAGGAATGACTTGAGGACCCCACGGAAGTTCGTCTCCCCAGGGATTTCCACCTGCGCCGACTCGGTCTCCGGGGAGGACTCGGTCTCGAGCTCCGGCTCGAAGGCAGCTTCGTCGTCGAGCCAGGCCAGGCGCTTGACGTTGCTCTCCGTCACTCCGAGCAACAAGCGACGCCCGGCGACCCGGGCGACGACGACCTGCGCCTTTGGCCCCACCTTGGCGCTGTGCAGGACCTCGAGCTCGCTCTGCTTGCTGATCGCGGGCTTGCGCCGACGCTTCACGTAAATGGCAGCGCCACCGAGGACCATCACGAACAGCAGCGCGAAGACTCCCCGCCAGCTGCTGGTCGTCGGCTTGGTGTACTCGGTCGGGCTCTCGGGCTTGGCCTTGCGGCGGATCCAGTCCGGCGTCGGCTGCGGCTCCGTGGCGTCGCTGGCCTCCGCCTTCGCCTCGGGCTCCGCTGGAGCCGGGGGCGGCGCTTCGGCGGCGGCAGGCGGCCCCATCTGCGCGGTCTCCGCGGTTGCCTCCTCGCTCTGTGCGGAGGCGTAGGTCGAGGCCGAGAGCACTCCCAGCGCGACTAACCCCCTGATCCCCAGGGAACCGATCCGGCGGGTCATCAGAGGCCCCCGGTGACGACCTCGTCACCCACCAGGACCTCGGTCAGGCGCACGCCGTAGCGCTCACCGACCACCACCGCCTCGCCACGGGCAATCAGCCGATCGTTGACGTAGATGTCGAGTGGCTCGCCGTTGGCCTTCTCGAGCTCGAGCACCGATCCGGGGCCAAGGCGGAGGATCTCGCCGATCTTCATCGACTTGCGACCAATCTCGACCGTCACCTGCACGGGCACATCCATCACGAAACCCAGCGAGTCCAGGCCACCGATTGGTTGCAGACTGGCCCCTGCCGGCGAACTCGGGTTGACCGAGCTGGCTGCGCCAAGACGCGGGTCCATGCCAGGCGCCGGAGGGATTGAATCGAGGGGCGTGATCGAGTCGCTCATGCCCTCTCCCTTTCAACCTACGTGCCACTTCCACGGTCCCCGAGATGCCCAATTTCCCAGGGATTTTGGGGTGAGGCGCGCCTGTTCTCCGACGCTCGGCTGACGAGAGCGTCAACGGACCGGCGATCGACGCGGCACTACTTCGCGCCGCGCCCAGAGCGCCCGCGGACTTCGACCGAGAGCTGGCCGCGGCTGATCACTGGAGAGCCCTCCAGCTTGAGCAGACCGCCCACGCGAATGGGCACTGGATCATCGGTCGCAGTCGGCAAGCGCAGGATCTCGCCGGGTTGGAGCCGTAGAATACGACGCAGACCGAGCGTCGTACGCCCCAGCTCGGCGACGACGTTCACGGAGACGTCGACGAGCGCCTCGGCCATGCGCGGATCGCCCGGCGCCTGGGGCTCCCCCGTGTGCTCCCGGGCTGCAGCTTCGAGGGACTCGGCGCTCAGCGCCAGGATCGCCTTCGGGTGGCCAACGACCCCCTGGAACTCGACCTCGACCTGAAGGCCATCTGAGGACGGACCAGGGAGCGGCTCTCCGTGAGGAATCGCATGGAAGGACACCGTCTGCAGCTCGATGCCGACGATCTGTGACACCGCGCGGGCAAAGTCCGCCGCCAGATTGCGAGCGATGCGCCCGACCAGCGCCCGCTGGGCCAGGGTGAGCTC
>JAGQIY010000782.1 GCA_020430865.1 Myxococcales bacterium | reverse complement strand
TCAGCGCGACCACCTGCATACCGGCCTTCTGCCCGCGCTCGTACATGTAGCTGAGGTCGCGTTCGATCTTCTTCGGAGTCCGCCCGGCCGTCTTGTCGCTGTAGACGTCGTTCACTCCGCCGAAGACGATCAGGTGTGTGTACCTGGGCTTGCCCCTGGCCAGCACGTCGGCGTCGAAGCGTCGCCGCATCTGGTTCACCATGTTGCCGCCGACGCCATAGTTGTCCCATCGGCTCTTCGGGCAGGCGTCGCGCAGCTGACGCATGTAGGCGTGGGGATAGGTGCGCTCGTCGGTCAGGGAGTCGCCGATCGCCGCGACCACGTAGCGCTGGGGCCTGGCTGGTGGTGCTGCCGAGGGCGCGGCGCTCGGGTTCGGCGCTGACGAGGTGCTCGGGTTCGGCGCTGAGGAGGCGCTGACCTGGGCTCGAGCTTGGGTTTGGGGGTGAGGAGCGCTTGGCTTGCCGCTGGGAGCCGCCGGGACCTCCGCCGGGCCGGCGTTCGCCCAGTGCACGACGAACAGCGCGGCCACCGCCAGGCCTCCCAGCGAGGCGTAGCTCTGGACTCGCTCGCTGCGTCGGTTGCGTCCGCCCATGGCCTACCCATAGCACGCCGCGCGGCGCCGGGCCGACGCTGGGGGTTGCTGTGGGTCGTGTGCTGCGCGCGCCTTGCTTGCCTGGCTTCCAGGATGCCCTGTAGTTTCCCGCTTGCCCCCATGAGCAGCGTGGCCGAGATCTACCAGCGTACGAAGAAGGTGCCGGATCTGGCCTGGAATCGCTTCGTCTGCCGACCGCTCGCCGCGGTCGTGGTGAAGCTATTGGAGGCCACTCCAGTGACGCCGAACCAGGTGACTCTGGGCGCGTTCGGGGTGGCGTGCGTTGCCAGCGTGGTGCTGGTGCTGTGGCCCGGCTACTGGGGGCTCCTGGCTGGTGTGGTGATCTACGAGGCCAGCTACGTCCTGGACTGCGCCGACGGCATGCTCGCGCGCCTGCGCGGCGTCGCCTCCAAGCAAGGCCACCTGCTTGATTTCCTCATGGATGAGATCAAGGCCTTCATGATCCTGGGGGCCGTGGGCGCGCGACTGTACCTCGAGAGCAAGGAGCCGCTGTTCTTGCTGCTGACCGTGGCAGGCCTCGTGGTGCTCGCGACGGGGATCGCGGTCACCACCTTCCAGCGCCGGCCCGAGATCGCCGGCGATCCACCGCCCACCGCGGTCGGCGCACCCCCCGCGAAATCGCTCGTCCAGCGCGTGATTGGCATCCCGATGGGCGTGGCCAAGCTGCTCGTGCACTATCCTTCGTACATCTGGCTGGCCGGGGCGGTGGGTCGCATCGACTACTACTTCTACCCCTACCTGGTGGTGAACGCGCTGTACGCTGCGAAGTCCATTGCCTGGTTGGGAGTGCGCTTCGGAAGGTTCCGTGGGGATTAGCCGGAGGTGGGCGTCGTCGGCTCAGGTCTCGAAGTCGTTCGTGTAGACTTCGAGCTTCCCGAGGCCGAGCCCGTAGCGCGAGTCGAGGAACTCGAGGGTGCGCGCCAGCACCGGTCCCAGGGGCGCACCGGGCACCAGCGCGCTGGGATCGAAATCGAGGCGCATGCGCGCACCCGTCGGCGCGGGCCCCAGCTCCAGGGTGCAGTCCGGCCGCTCACCATCGCGCGCGAAGCGCACGGCGTCCTCGCGCAGGATGACTCGGCCGATGCGCCCTTCACGCTCGCCGAGCAGTGCCAGGCCCGCGCCGCTCGCGCGCTGCTCGTCAGCGCTGCGAAGCACCTCGGCCTCGATCGCGGCGGCATCCAGCGCGGCGTCGTCACCGGCGATGACCGCGAAGTTGAGCAACAAGAGCGGGTAGCCGAGCACCTTCTCCATCTGCATCAACGCTGCGCCGAAGCGTGGGTTCAGCTCCGTGGGCCAGAAGCCCTCTCGGTCGAGCACGCCGTCGATGGTGAACGCCCCACGGTAGCCGTAGCGAGCGCGCAGCAGCGCACCGACTCGCCGCGCCGCCTCGCGCATCTCCTCCCGCCGCGCGTCGGGGGGATCCCACACCGTGGCCGCGGAGGCGTAGACGAACTCTCCCTCGGCTTCGCTCGGTCGGGACCAGGGCCGACGTAGCACTAGCATTTCCGCGGGGCGAAACACTGCGACGGGCTTCGCGGGGTCGCTGAAGACCATGCCGTGGATGCTGCAAGGCACGCCCTCGATGAACGGCGTCAGGCGCACCTGGTGCGCGCGGTCCCGAAAGAATGCGGCGAGCCCTTCCAGGTCTTCTGCGCGCCTCGCCCAGCGCGTGCAGGTCGCCCCGCCGTGCCAGCCGAGGCGGTTGTCCGCCGCGAGCACGCAGCCCTGACCAAGGTCGAGAGCAGTGAACGCTTCCCCGAGGGCCTGCTGCTGTATCGGGACGACGCGCGCTGCGGGGCGCTGGATACCCGCGGCCTCCCACAGCTCGTCTGCCAGGAGCTTGTCCTCGAGCGCTCGCCACTCGGGGCGCCGGACTCCGTAGGACGCGCGCCCCGCGACCGGTTGCCCTGAGGAAAAGAAGGCGCGGATCACCCGCGCGCGCTCTTCGGGGTCGAAGGAGTCCACCCGCGCTCTGGCGGCAGCGGGCAGGTCGTCCAGGATCGCCTCGCTCTCGCGAATTCCCGCCATCATGCTCGTGGCCGGCAACAGGCCAAGGGACAGCTGGACGACTGCGTCGGAGGCCAGTGGACCGGTGCCTCGAGAGGCGCCGATGGCCATCACCTCGCGGGCGCCCAGGTCGCGCAGGACCTCACCCAGCTGGCCCGCGCTGACCAGGTTGTCCGCTGCGACGATCCAGCGCCGACCGGAATAGAGGGCGCGCAGCGCCTCGAGCGTGTCCACCGCCCAAGGCTAGCAGGTGCCATCCGTCGCGGGATGGACGCGCGCCTGTGGGCGGTGGTGGCACTGACGCGCCGCCGGCCGGCCGACGCGGGCTCAGAAGATGTAGCTGGCTCCGCAGGTGAAGCCGGCGTCGATGGTGGTGAAGGAGTGGGCGTCGGGGTCCACGGGGGGGGCCCCTGTCGGCCGCGCTTCGTCCTTCTCCTTCTCGGAACCGAAGTACATCAGGGCCTCCGGCCGCGCGAACAGATTGAAGCGCGAGCTGGGGTAGAAGACCAGACCGAGGCCAGCGCGGCCCACGCCGCCGCTGAGCGACGAACGGATCACGGTATCCGGTCCTCCGGCGGTGCCTGGCGTCGTGTCCTCGCGGCTCCCGGCGAAGTAGCCGCCGCCGAGCAGCGGCGCGATGAACATGCCGCCGCCGAGGCTGACGTTGTAGCTCACCGAGAGCGTGCCCAGGAAACCGACGTCACTCACCTTGCGTTCCTCGACGTCTCCGGTCTTGGAAGACGCGCTCTTGTAGAACCCGCCCACGTGCAGTCCGAGGTTCAGGTTGTCGATCAGGAAGTAGCGGAAGACGGGAGCACCGACGAGAGACAGATTGCTCGTCGTCGTGTCGTCCTCGTCGCCCTCACCGTTCTTGTTCGTATCCGAGTGGAAAACCAATTGCGTCTCCAGGCTGAGCTCCTTCACGCCCTTGGACACACGAGTGATCTTGCCGACCGAGTTGCCCCCTGAGGCCAGAGTGTCGGCGGCCGCATTGCCCGTGAAGAGCAGCGTGAGCGCGGCGGCAGCGAAGCCGCCGACCAGCGGCGCACGGCGAAGCGCGCGAAGTCCACGCGCGGTAGTACTCGTTCCCATGTGGTGATTTCCTCTCGTGAAGTAGTGGTAAGACCCGCTGGTCGAGCCAACGGGCGCCACGGCTATCACGAGGGTTTCGCCTGGGCAACGCAGCCAGTTGCTCGCGTCCCAGCAAGGCTCGTCGGCGACGTCTCCGTGTGGGAATCG
>JAGQIY010000781.1 GCA_020430865.1 Myxococcales bacterium | reverse complement strand
GCGAGCAGCATGGGTGAACTCTAGGTCGGCACAACGGTCTGGGCGCTCAGCTGCAAGCAGCCGACTGAGCGAAGCGAATGAGGGTGATTGTCAGCTGCAGCGCGTTGTTGGCCGGCGTCACCGCCTCACTCAAACCAGTAGATCGCACGAACCTCGACATCCAGTTCCTCCAAGCGACGCATCGTCTCGACGAGACGCCTCAGCTCATCGACGATAGCAGAGTCCCTGGCCTTGGGCGGCAGGACGCGTTCAAGCTCGGCTGCTGTTGCCCAGGATTGGCCGAACGCGTCGGGCGATGTCACGCGTTCGGCGCTCAAGATCCGGGAGGCGCCGGACGCTTCCCACGCTCTCGCTTGTGCGGCGGTGCAGAACCTCGAGTCGACGCAGTCACTCGCGCTGGATTCAGCCATCGCATCATCGATAAAGAACGCGTCCTCGCCGAGAGTTTCGTCGGCAACATCCGGAGGAAGCCCTCGAAGCTCAAGGCACGATACGTCCGAGTCATCGTCGCCGATGCCAAGAACCCCATGGACCTCCCGCGTGGACCCAGGGCTCGGCATGCGCTGCATGAACCGCCACCGGCCGCTGGGGATCCGGGGTCGGCCCTCGATTGCGATGTACAGGTGGGCGCTCATCTCTACGTCCGGCCAACGTCTCACGCTTCAGCTGCAAGCGCGAGAGGAAGGAGGCCGAAGGCCTCCGCCCGAGCGCGATTGTCTGCTGCAAGCGGTTGTTGGGCAGCGACGAGTGGTCGGTTCAGGCTCACAGGGATCCGCCATCTGGCCAGTTCGACCAGTGGGTGTTCGGAGTCTCGCACGCGCGGAACGAGGCCCGGTCGCCGTCGGCAAGAACGCCCGCGAGTCGGATGAAGGTCTCGGAGTCGCTCGGGAGTTCGTCGTTCACAACATCAGGATGACGCCATTCGTCGAGGACGAGGAGTTCGTCGAGTTCGTCGGGGACACTGACGCGTCGTTCTTCGGGAGTGGCAAGCACAAGGTTCCGATGAGTAGAGGCAAGCAAGCGGCACAACTCGAAGGTACGAATCCGAGCGGGCTCTTCGAGAATGATGGCGTTCGATTCAAACTGATCGAGACGCGGGAGTTCAAGTGCTTGGCCCCGGAGGTGGACGGCCGAGGCGACGGGGGCAGCGACCAGCTCTAGGTCTTCTCCGTCCTGCCATGGTCCGGGCTCGATCGGACGAAAAAACCGCGACTGGTTGTGCGGGTTCTTCCCGATGTAGTTGTCGTAGGCCTCTTGCGAGACGTAGTCGGACGGCTTGTCTCGGTTTCGCAGGCGGCTGCCGAACGTGTGGATGTGAAGGTCAGGTAGGCCGCTGCGAGGCGAAAAGCCGAAGACCTCGATGACCAAGGCCCAATCCGCCAGCGAACGATGCAGGGATAGCCGAGTCGCCGCGAGGTACACGTAGCCGTTGTCGAGCATCGGGAACGTGAACGCCTCGCAACAGTCGTCCAACACCTCAAGAATGTCCGTTGCGCTCCACACGTAGATGCCTCGTCTGCCCAACGTCTGGGCGCTCACCTGCAAGCGCGTAAGGGAGGCCCAAAGGGCCGACCGTCGCGGTTGTCAGGTGCAGCGCGTTGTTGTGCGGCAGCTACACCGCGTCGTCTTCATCGTCACCATATCCGTAGAGGTCGAAGTGGACGGTCATCTGCATTTGCGCAATGCGAGCAAGCGTGTCCGCGGAAAGCTGAAAGCCGCGGTTCCACCCAGTGAAGTAAGCTGCGACGCGTAGCTGAAGGTCGTAGCTCGTCGCAAGGTCTGACCATACGGCCGGGTCGTCGGGAAGGCGAGCGAGAAGACGTTGGAGTGCTTTGTCGGGCGATGCTGGGGCCTCACAGCGAGTCGAAATGATCCACGCTCCCTGTTGGAAGGAGGGACTCGTGGGCGTCTTCCTGTCGCCCTTTCGATGAGCGTGGGTGGGTCCAATGTCACAGGCCGGGTCAAGTGATCGGGCAGAGATCGGCCAAGGTGATCCGACGATCACGGCGAATAGGGTCAGCGAGAGCAGGCGGATCGGGACGGCGGTCCGGGATCGGCCAAGCTGATCGCGACCGGGCCTTCGCTTGGTCGGTATCACTTCGTGTTCTCCTTCTTGATGGACTTCTGTCGAGTTGGCTTCTTCGGGTTTCGGTATGTGTCCCCGACGAGTCGGAGGACGTGGGAGTGGTGGAGCAGTCGGTCCATCGCGGCGGTGGCGAGGAGCGGGGCGGGGAGGAG
>JAGQIY010000780.1 GCA_020430865.1 Myxococcales bacterium | reverse complement strand
GCCACAAGCCCCGAGCAGGAGCGCCACGCCAAGCCCCACCGTCCAGCTTCCGTCGCGCATCGTGCCGAGCATACGCTATCGTGCCCCGCGTGTCCTCCGACTCCGAGCTGGAAGCCGCGCTCGCCTCGAATCGCCCGGCGATCCTGCGCCACTGTTACCGCATGGTCGCAAACCTCGCGGAAGCCGAGGAGCTGACCCAGGACGCCCTGGAGCGCGCCTGGAATGCCCGCGACACCTTCAAGGGCGACGCGCCCGTCGGGCACTGGCTGATGCGCATCGCCACCAACGCCTGTCTGAACGCCTTGGCCCGGAAGAAGCGCCGCGCGCTGCCACGGCTCGAGAACCCCGCGGCCACGAGCTACGAGTTCGGCCGCGGCGAGCCGGAGCGCTGGCTGGCTCCGGCACCCGACGCGCTTTTGTTTCCGCATGGTCCATTCGCGCGGAGCCCCGAGCAGCTCCTGGAGACCAAGGAGAGCGTCGCCCTCGCCTTCCTGGAGCTGCTCCAGCGGCTGTCCGCGAAGCAGCGCGCGGCGCTGCTGCTCAAGGACGTCGCCGGCTGGTCCGCCGAGGAGATCTCCGAGGCGCTGGATCTCAGCGTTTCCGCGGTGAACAGCGCGCTCCACCGCGCACGAGAGATGAAGCCTCCAGCGACGCCTCGGAGCGACGCGCCGGCGTCCTCGACGGTGGCTGCGTTCGTCGACGCCTGGGAAACGCGAGATCTCGAGGCGCTGGTCGCGCTGCTCAAGCGCGACGTCGTCCTGTCCATGCCGCCGTACCCGGCGTGGTTCCAGGGGGTCGAGTCGGTGAGCGGCTTCTTCCAGTCGGCGCGCTTCGCGAGCTTCTGGTCGAGCCTGGTTCGAGTGACACCCACCGAGGCCAACGGTCTCCGTGCGTTCTTGTTCCAGCTCGACGGCGCACCGCCCAGGCCGCACTCGGTGATGCTGGTGCGGTTCGAGCGTGAGCGCGTCGCCGAGATGGTGACCTTCGTCGGCGAGGCGTATTTCGAGCCGTTCTGTCGCGTTCCCGCGGCTTGAGCGAAGTTTCTCAAGGCGCCGCGCACATTTCCGGGCTCTCCGTTTGTCTGGTTGGGGGTGAGGAGAGACACGATGCACCTAACCCCCGAACAAGTCGCCTTGGCCTACATCGACGCCTGCAGCCGTAAGGATTTCGACGCCGTGGCGCCGCTCCTGAGTGAAGACCTGAGCTTCGTCGGGCCAGGCAACACGACCCATGGCGCGCAGCCCTACCTGACGATCTTGAGACGCCTCGGCGCGGTGTGGGAGCGCAGCGACGTCAAGCACGCCTTCAGCGACGGTGACGACGTCTGCGTGATCTACGATTTCGTCACCAACACGGAAGCCGGCGCCGTGCCCATCGTCGAGTGGCTCAGCATCCGTGACCAGCGCATCCAGGGCGTGAGGCTGTTCTTCGATCGCCTGAGTTTTCAGCCAGCAGCTGATAGGCTGAGCCAGCTCGCCGCCGACGGCGGGCGCGATGCCAGCAAGCCTGATCCATGCCACACGACGAGAAGCTAGCCGCACGGATACGCAAGTTGCTCAGCGGCTACGCCGATGTCGAAGAGAAGCGCTTGATGGGCAAGCTGGCTTTCCTGGTCAACGGCAGCATGTGCTGCTCGGTGTCGGAAGACAGCTTGCTCATCCGCGTGACTCCCAGGGACCGGGAGGCCCTGCTCGAGCAACCTCACGTCAGCCCGATGCAAATCGGCAGGCGCACCATGCGCGGGTTCGTACGCATCGCGCCGGCCGCGTTTCGCACCACGGCGAGCCTGCGAAAGTGGGTGAACCGGGGCATCGCTGCGGGAGAGTGATCCGCTTCACTCTCCAGTCAGAGCACGACGACGCCAGGACTCCTTCGAGTGGCCACTTGGGGGATCGCCGAAGAACACTTGAACGCTCCGGATCTGCTCCCCGAGGAAGCAGAAGCGCTCCACGTTCTCGAACTTGCCACCGCCCGTAGTCTCGCACTCGTAGGCGACGAATGCGTCGGACTCGTTCTCGGCGACTGAGCGAATGCGAATCGTCCTCACCGCGTCCCGGTTGGGCCAGCAGCGTTCGAAGTACGACGCGCGGTAGATGGCGTCGTCGTACGGGCTGCTGAAGGTGAAGTCGGCGGCGAGCAGCGCTTCGGCGCGCTCGCGATCACCGCTCAAGAACGCGTCGAAGAGGCTTCTCGCTAGCTCGGTCTTGTTCATGGCTCCCTCCATCTGATTGCACTTTGCAATCGGTCAAGTCTGAAGGACCCCTGCGGATGATGCAAGCGCTCCGGAAGCGGCACGCATGCTGCTTTGGGACTAGCGAGCGCCGGGCAATTGAGTGCGCATGCGTGGCGCCAGAGAGCGAGGATGCATGAGCGCCACCACGACCGAGACCACTCGCGGCAACGAGAACGCCGACCACGCCACCGTCTACCGCATGGTGATGGAGGACCACCTGTGTCCGTTCGGAGTGAAGGCCAAGCAGCTCCTGGAGCGCAAGGGCCTGCACGTCGACGACCAGCACCTCTCGAGCCGCCAGGAGACCGACGAGTTCAAGGACACCTACGACGTCGAAACCACGCCTCAGGTCTTCATCGAAGGCCAGCGCATCGGCGGCTACGACGCGCTCCGACGGCACTTCGGCATGAAGGTGAAGTCGCAGGAGGGAACCACCTATCAACCGGTGATCGCCACGTTCGGAGCGGCGCTGCTGCTCGCCGTGGCCGGCAGCTACGCGACGCTGGGGCAAGTCTTCGCGCTACGCACCCTCGCCTGGTTCATCGCCTTCGCGATGTGTATCCTCGCGGTATTCAAGCTGAGGGACCTGGAGTCGTTCACGAACCAGTTCGTTGGCTATGACCTGCTGTCCCGACACGAGGTGCGCTACGCCTACGTCTATCCCTTCGTCGAGCTGATCGCCGGCGTCGGCATGATCGCCGGTGTGCTGACACCGCTGATGGCGCTGGGCGCGCTGTTCATCGGCAGCGTCGGCGCCGTATCCGTGATCAAGGCGGTCTACATCGACAAGCGCGAGCTCAAGTGCGCCTGCGTCGGCGGAAACAGCAACGTGCCCCTCGGCTTCATCTCCCTGACGGAGAACCTGATGATGGTCGCGATGGGCCTCTGGATGCTGATCAGTCCGCTGTAGCGAGCGCGCTCACGGCCCGATCACGAGCAAGGCTTCGTTCGCCTCGCTCGCGGCAACTCTACCTCAATAGCGCAGGTCGAAGACGCCTTCCAAACGCGTAACGACTCTGTTACACGATTGGTGTGGACGCCGTCGCCGCCGCCATCGCTCACCCCACCCGACGCAGCATCTTGGAGCTGCTCGGTAGGGGGCCGCTGTCCGCCGGCCAGATCGCGGCTGAGTTCAGCGAGAGCCGCCCGGCGATCAGCCGCCACCTGCGGGTGCTGCGGGAGGCGGCGCTGGTGAGCGCCACGAACGACGGCCGCGAGATCCACTACTCGCGTCGCCTCGAAGCGCTACGGCCCTTGGAGGATTGGCTGAGCCAGCTGGGGGCGACGCGCACGACCGAGCGCTGGCAGCGCCGCTTCGACGCGCTCGAGACCGAAGTTCAGCGGGTCAGGCGACGGGGCCGCAAGAACCCCACGGAATTACCACGCAGGAAGCAGGAGTCCGCATGAGGCAACCCACGGGCAAGGTCGAGAAGGCGAAACATGGCGTCGATCTGGTCATCCAGCGACGCTTCAAGGGCACGCTGGATGAAGTCTGGGAGAGCGTGACCAGCTCCGAGAGCACCGCGCGCTGGATCGGACCCTGGAGGGGCGAACCCGGCGTGGGCAAGACCGTCGTGCTCACGATGAGCTTCGAAGAGGGCGCCCCGGACGAGAATTTCGACATCGAAGCTTGCGAGCCGCCGCGCTACCTCGCGGTTCGCTCCCACGGAGAATATGGAGTGTTCCTCGAGGTAACGCTCGAGGCGCTCGGTCCGGACGCGGTGCTCATGCGCTTCGTGCATCACGTCGAACGGCCAACCCTGGTCGGCGACTTCGGCCCCGGCTGGGAGTACTACCTGGATCGCCTCGTCGCCTCCCGCGATGGGTCCCCGATGCCGAGCTTCGAGGAGTACCACCCGAGTCAGTGCGCGTACTTCTCGAAGCAGCTCGAGTAGCGATGGGTGCACTTCGGGGAGCTTCTCGCGTCTGGAGTGTTTCGCGGAGGATCGGGACGCACGTCGCCGAGCCCCAGTCGTCGCGACCAGACGTCGCGTGCTATGCTCATCGCTTGTCCCCTCACCCCCGAACCCAGTTACGGCGCCCCGCCGAACGGTTGGCGATGCGTGCGCTGCTGCTCTGTGGCGGCATCCTGAGTCTAGCGTGTGGCTCCGACGGCGGAAGCGCAGGCAGCGGCGAGAGCTTCGGCGGCTCCAGCAGTGGCGGCGAGACCGCCGGCGGCAGCGCGGGGTTGGCCAGCGGCGGCAGCGCGAATGGTGGTTCCGCAGGGAATGAAACCGGAGGGAGCGACGCCTCGAGCGGCACTGGCGGCGCCTCGAGCGGTGGCAGCGGCGCAGGTGGCAGCGGCGCAGGTGGCAGCGGCGCAGGTGGCAGCGGCGCAGGCGGCAGCGCAGGTAGCGCACCCTGCACCACGCGCATCACTTACGGATCCTCGTGGATTCATGGCAGCGGCCACCCGAACGACTACGACGTCGCGAACGGCGTCGTGACCTGGGACGGGAGCTGTCAGACCGACGGCTCGGGCAACGCCTACGCGACGCTCTCCAACGGGTGGAAGCCCTATTTCCAGGGCAAGAGCTGCGTCATCGCCCTCGACTACGCAGACTCTTGCAGCGGCGTGCCCACGAGCTGCGAGACGCGCATCGGCTATGGCTCCGCCTGGCTGCCGGGACCGAACCATCCGAACTCCTACGACGACGTGAAGGGCGTCGTGACCTGGGACGGCGTTTGCAGCAACTCCGGCGGCAACTCCTCGGCGACGTTGTCGAACGGCTGGACTCCGACCTACAGCGGAAGCAGCGCCTGTGATCTCGCGTTCCGCCACACTCAGTGCGGCGGGCTGTTCGCCAATCCGGTGGTCGACGTCGACTGTCCCGATCCCGGCGTGATGCGCGACGGCGACACCTACTACATGGCCTGCACGCCGGGTCCGAAGTATCCCATGCGCTCGTCGAAGGACCTCGTGCACTGGCAACGGGAAGGCAACGTGTTCACCGACGCGACCAAGCCGAGCTGGGGCACCGGCAGCTTCTGGGCACCAGAGCTGCACAAGGTCGGGAGCAGCTACGTCGTCTATTTCAGCGCCAAGAGCTCGACTTCCGGCACCTTCGCCATCGGCGCCGCGAGCGCCGCCAGCCCGACTGGCCCGTACACCGACATCGGCAAGCCGCTGATCACCGAGCCAAGCCCAGGTGCCATCGACGCCCATTATTTCCGCGCGTCAACGGGCAAGCACTACGTGTTGTGGAAGATCGACGGCAACGCAGTCGGCCAGTCGACCCCGATCAAGATCCAGGAGCTCGCCGCCGATGGGCTGTCGGTCGTCGGCAGCGCGAAGACGCTGATCTCCAACACCGAGAGTTGGGAGGGCGCGCTGGTCGAGGGACCGTGGATGATCGAGCACGGCGGCGAGTTCTTCCTGTTCTACAGCGCCAACGGCTACGCCAGCTCGAAGTACGCGATCGGCGTCGCCAAGGCGAGCTCACCCACGGGTCCGTTCACCAAGAGAGGTTCACCGATCCTGGTGAGCAAGGGCGCCTGGGCAGGCCCCGGTCACGGTTCCGTGGTGAAAGGACCTTCGGGCGACTGGGTGCACGTGTACCACGCGTGGGTCGCCGGCAAGATCCAGCAATCACCGGGCCGCGTGGTGCTCGTCGATCGCATCCAGTGGCAAGGCGGCTGGCCCCTGATGCGTGGTGCGCCGTCGTCGCGTTCCCAGCCCCTCCCCTAGCCTCTCTGGATCTGGGGGTGAGAAAGCGCTGGTCGTCCGCGACTAGGCCCTGAAGCGCGGATCCCCCCGCAGCATGCGAAACAGGCCAGCGCTCATCACGACGAAGCCAAGCACGACGATCACCGGCCCGAGCCAGTGTTCTCCGGCGAACAGCAACACCTGGTCGGCATGGGGAAGCCTCAGCTCGACGACCGTCGCTCCGATCCCTCCGGGGATGAACTTGGAGAAATAGACGCTCACGAGCGCGCCAACCAGGAGCAGCAAGAAGCCGGCGAGAAACCGCCGGCGCGCCCGCCGACCCGTCACGGCGCGCAGCTGAGCGATCGTGTCCTCGACGTGCGCTGCCGCCTCGCCTCGAGACAGACCGGCTTCGCCCAGCTTGCTCATCACGATGCTGCGCTTCTCGCCGCGCACCAGGCGCGCCCGCGCCTCCTCGAAAGCACGCAGGCGCGCAACCTCCGAGAGCTTCGCGGGCTCCGGGGGAGGCGCCGAGGGCACCATCGACGCAGGAGCGCTTCCGGGAGGTAACGTACCCGGCGCGCGGGACGAGGGCGGTGGGAGCGTGCCCGGACGCACGGAAGGCGGACGGATCGAAAGGCTCCCCGTCATCACGACGACGATGCGGTAGGGGCCAAGCTTGATCTCGTCACCGTCTTGCAGCTGGTGCTTGCTCTGGATGCGTCCGTCGTTGAGTGCGATCACCCCCCCCAGTGGGTCGGCTATCGCCCCGCCGCCGTCTCGGCGCACCAGCAGCGCCTCGCCCGCAATCGCGGGATGGTTCAAGATCACATCACAGCCACGGCCGCGGCCTAGCTTGACGCGCTCGCTGACGCTGACTCGCCGTTCCCCCTCCGGACCCGAGATCTTGAGGGCGACTGCCGCCATATCATCCCATCGATCGTCAGCGGAGGGCGGACGTCAATCTCCGTCTGGAAGCGCACGATGAGAGTACCATCCGGGGGTGCGGCCCAAGAACGCGGATCCGGCGGCGACTCAGCAGGCGATTCTGAACGCCGCGCTGTCCATCGTCAGTGAGAGCGGCCCGAGCGCGCTGTCTCTACGCGGCGTCGCGCGCAAGGCAAACCTCAGCACGGGCACCGTGAGCTACTACTTCTCCTCACTGGATGCGCTGTGCGAAGCCTGCCTCGACGGCCACTACGACCGCATGCGGGAGATCGCACTGAAGCACATGCAGCGCCTGCCCGAGTCGACGCCCGCCGCAGTCGCCGAGATGGCCACCCGAGAGCTCTACCGTTTCGCCATCCTGGAGCGCCCGATCTTGCTGCTTCAGCTATCCAGGCTCGCGGAGCACGGCGGTCACACCGACCAGCGCCGGGACAATCATCATCGAAACATGATGCGCAGCGTCGCCGGCGTCGTGGGCACCAGCACCTGGCTCAAGATCCAGTCTCTGGTGTTTGCCGCCGTCCGCTACGTCTGCCTCAGCCCCGAAGATCTGATCTTGTTCACCGGCGCGAGCAGCCTGGAGCAGGCCCATGACCGCATCGAGCAGCACCTGGTGGACGTGGCCGTGGCGACCGTCGGCAAGCCAAGGTAGTCGCCCTCGCCGGCCGATCACTCCCAGCAGAACGCCACACGGATCGCGCTCCTCAGCGTGAAATCTTCTTCGACGAGCTCGAGCACCGCGAAGGAGTCTTGCGGCCAAACCAGGTTGCCGTTGCAGGAAGCGTAGTACTTCGATTGCTCGATGCGGATCTGACTCAGGCCAGGTTTGCCCGCCCACATCAGCGCGTTCGACGACGGCGCGCCGCGCCCTTGATCGCTGCAGACGTTCTCGCGACAGCGCGTGCCGAGGAAGACGTTCCCGTCGGCTCCCGCGTAGTTGGAGAAGCATCCATTGCCCATGCGGATGGCGTCGACGTCCTCCACGCGACCCGTGCTCGTATCGCCGTCGAAGATCACACCGACTCCCGAGGGTGAGTTGTTGCCATCGACGAGGCCGCGGCGAACGGTGACGTTCAGCGACTTGTACACGTTCACGTTGTCCTCGGGCCACGATCCTGGCGGGTTCTCCACCGAGAAGTCCTCCAGCAGCCCCGAGTCCGAGGCATTCCACTGCACGAGTTGTCCGCGAGGAAACGGACCCCGAAAGTCGTGACCCTCGATGAAGCTGAGCCTGGAGTCGGGACAGGACTGCAGGTAGATGCCACTCGAACCACGGGTGAGTCGGGCGCCCTTGACCGTGAGACGAGCGGACTGATAGCAGCTGACGTTCAACAGATCGGAGGAGCTGTTCGCCCCCATCACCGGCGCGTCGGTGTACTCGACGGACACGTGATCCAGAGTCACGTCGTCGGAGCTCGCGACCCGGATCCCCACGCCGCCCGCGTGGAGGATTTCCACGTTGCGCACGGTCACGCCAGCGTGTCCATCGATGTCGATCGCAGGACCGCTGGTCGACGTGATGCGTAGCCCCTCGATGACCTGGTTGTCGACGGTCGCCTTGACGGGCCCCGACGCAGTCAGCGAGCAGCTCGGCGCTCCCGCAGAGCCCGCGCTCCCGCCACCACCAGCGGAGCCTCCGCTACCCGCTGCGCCTCCACTACCCGCTGCGCCTCCGCCACCCGCTGCGCCACCGCTGCCTGACGAACCGGCGGTGCCGGCCGCGCCGCCAACTCCTCGCCCCGCGGAACCTGCTGAACTCGAACCGCCAGCGTTCGAGCCAGCTCGGGAACCACCGGCTCCGCCGGCGCTGACTCCCGCGGAGCCACCCGAGCTGGCACCTGCGGAGCCACCGCCCCCGGATTCGCCGTCGCTCCCGCATCCGGCGAGCAAACAACACCCAGCGACGGCCACTGTCCACACCACGCGCATGAGCGCAGTGTGCCACGGTTCGCCAGACTCCGCCGGGGAAGCCGTGCTCGATCTCCCCGACCGGACGGTTCTTATCCGTACGGTATGCAGTTCGAATCGCGCCAGCGCGCGGTCCCCTACTTCAGACTGGAGACCTCGGGCGTTCCGGCGGGGAGACGCTTCGGCCGTCCGGCTAGCGCCGGATGTCTCGGCGCGATATTTCCACCAGGCAATGGTCGGCGACGCGCAGCTGCTCGCGGGTCCGGTCCGAGGCTCGAGACTGTGGGCAGGGCATCGAGGCCACGGGCCGTGTCCCGGAGCACCAGAGGCTTCCCGCGCCCCTGTCCCGGAGCACCAGAGGCTTCCCGCGCCGCTGTCCCGGAGCACCAGAGGCTTCCCGCGCCCCTGTCCCGGAGCACCAGAGGCTTCCCCTCCCTTGTCCAGAAGACCCTGCTCACAAACTGACCAATGACTCGAAATCGCTACGTTCTTTGGGCACCCGAGCAAGCCGGTACTTGAGGCCTGAAGCACCTCTTTCGCTGGCCGGCGGGCCGGTCTAGACTCGACTGGGTCTTGGAGCCGTGCGGGAGCACGAGCCTTTGGGGGGCGAGATGGAACGAGCGATCGGGCTTCGATGGTTGAGCGTACTGGCGGCGCTGGCCTCTCTTCACTGCTCTGCAGCGGGAGACGGCAATAACGGTGGTAGCGGCAATAACGGTGGTAGCGGCAACAACGGCGGCAGCGGCAACAACGGCGGCAGCGGTGGCTTCCTCTCCAGTGGTGGAACCGGCGCTGGCGGCGGGAACCCCGCGTCGTGTGAAGGCGCCGACCAGAAGACCAGCTCTGGCTGCAACTACTACGCGGTGGTCCCCGACATCACTCTCGACGCCCGCGGCGGGTGCTTCGCCGCCTTCGTGGTGAACCCCTCGGACGAGAACATCTTCATCAAGGTGAGCTACGCCGGTCAGTCTCTGGACCCGAACCGGTTTGGCTACATTCCGAGCGGATCTGGCCCAGGTCTTCAGTACACGCAGATGACCAACAGTCGTATTCCTGCCGGGGAAATTGCGATCCTGTTCCTGAACCGCTTCGGCGTATCACCGCTCGGCCTGAACACGAACTGTCCCGCTGGGATCACCCCGGCGATCACCACGCTGGACGCGGCTCCTCACGGAACCTCGATCGGCTCGGCGTTCCACTTCGAGACCTCCGCCCCGGTCGTCGCTTACGACATCTATCCTTATGGAGGGGGCCAGAGCGCCCTGACCAGCGCGACCCTGCTGCTCCCTACCACCTCGTGGGGTGACAACTACATCGGCGTCAGCGCGTTTGGCAATGGCTTGCCCATCGGGTCGCAGCCCTTCCTCTCGGTGGTCGCCCACCAGGACGACACCGAGATCACCATCAGCCCGAACGTCGCCATCGTCGGTGGGAACGGAGTGGCAGGGACCGGCGCGGGACAGCCGCGGACATACGCACTGAACGAAGGTCAGGTCCTGCATTTCACCCAGGCCCAGGCTCTGGATGGTAGCGTGATTCAGGCCAACGTCCCGGTCGGCGTATGGGGTGGGATGACCACCCTGAGCATCGGAGATTGCTGCGCGGAAAGTGCGCATCAGCAGATCCCGCCGATCCGCGCGCTGGGCAACGAGTACGTGGGTGTCCGCTACCGCAACCGCTACGACGGCATCGAGGAATCGCCACCATGGCGCCTGATCGGTGCCGCGGATGGAACGACGTTGACGTGGGAACCGAGCACCCCACCCGGCGCTCCAACGTCACTCAACCTGGGCCAGGTCGCCCAGTTCAACGCTTCTGGCCCGTTCGTGGTCAAGAGCCAGAGCGAAGCTCACCCCTTCTACATGTCGGCCCACATGACCGGCGCCGCAGAGTTCGATCCTGCACAGCAGGAGCCACCCACCGGCGGTGACGACGGACGAGGGGATGCTGAATTCGTCAACGTGGTACCTCCCGGCGAGTACCTGGATCGCTACGTCTTCTTCGCCGACCCGACCTATCCGGAGACGAACCTGATCGTGGTGCGCAAGAAGACCTCCGCAGAGCTCTTCGCGGACGTCAGCATCGACTGCGCCGGCACCCTCGACGGCTGGCAACCGATCGGTACCTCCGGGAAGTACGAGTACACCTACTTCGACCTGGTGCGCCACGACTTCCAGGGCCAGAAGGGCTGCAACACTGGGCGCCGCGAGATCGTGAGTGACCAGCCGTTCGGCTTGACCGTCTGGGGCTGGGGCTCCGGAGAGACCGGCAGCCAGCTCTCCGGCTTCTACTCCCAGTACGTGAGCTACGCCTACCCTGGAGGGGCTAGCGTCTCCCCGATCAACGACGTCGTGGTTCCCCCAGCGCCGCGCTGAGAGCTCCGCGCCGAGCCTCGGGCACCCGCACATGATTGACCCGCCGCTGCTCGGCCGTGGACGACGGAGCGCGGTCGTCTCGAAGCCCCATTCCTCGCTGCTCGACCCGCGCATTTTATGGAACCGCGCCCATCCAGTCCACGCCTGCGACCTCGCGGTCGCGTCCTCAGCAGAATACGAGACGTCAGGCTATCAACGGTCTAACCTGAGCGCATGCGCTGGCTCGTTCCGCTCGCCTTGCTCGTCGTCTCCGCTT
>JAGQIY010000779.1 GCA_020430865.1 Myxococcales bacterium | reverse complement strand
GCCCCAGGTCGCCTGGGGTCCGACGAACACCAGGCTCAGGAGCACCAGCCCCAGGACCACCCGCACCGCCCGATCGACGGCGTGCTCATTGCGCGAAAAGAAGCCTTCCATCGCTCCGTCCTCCTGCCACCCGAGTGGGTGACGGAAGGTGAGAGCCAACGCGGGGCTCCGGGGTTCGGCTCAGAGCAACCGAAAGCGCCCATGGCGGTCGCGCTCGACTCGGCCCTCGAGGGTCAGCTGAACCAGCACCCGCTCGACTTCGTCCCGGGACCACGCCAGAGCCTCGACCAGCTCGCTTCCGCTCCGAGGTCCCGCTGCCAGCGCGCCCAGAACCCGCGAAGGACCTGGCCGAGGGCCGCCGGCAGCGCGAGAGAGGGGGCGAACCACCGACTCCATCGGTACCTCACCCCCGACCAAGGACGCATCGGCCACCGCATTTGGGGGTGAGATCGCAGCGCCGGGTTCCGCCAGATCCCAGAGGCTCTCGAGGTCGAGCTGAGCAGCAGCGTCGCCGGGCAACCCGTGGAGCCGCTGCGCCTCCAGACACCGCAGAACGTCGCGAGCGTCGAAGAGCGGCGTGACCCCGCCCAGGCGGTACTCAGCACCAAAGCCGCCGCGCTTCTTGTCCCACGGAGACGCTGGTGGCCAGAACACCGGTCGACCCAGCTTGCGGGCCCGCGCCGTGGTGTTGCGGGTGCCGCTACGCACCGTGGACTCGACGGCGACGACGACGTGAGCCAGCGCGGCCATCACGGAGTTGCGCCGGAAGAAGCCCCACGGCTCTGCAACGTTTCCGTCCGGCACCACGCTCAGATAGCCGCCCCCGCTGCTCAGCACGCGTTGAAACAGGGGCGCGTGCTGCTCGGGGTACGGCCGCTCGAAGCTGGCGGGAGCGATCACCACGGTTTGCCCAGCGGCTTCGAGCGCTGCCTCGTGCGCGGCTCGATCGATGCCGACCGCACCCCCGCTGAGGATGATCACCCCGCGTCGAGCCAGGTCCCGCACCAGCCGCAACGCGAACTCCCGCCCCTGCGCCGTTGGGTGACGCGTCCCAACCACGGCCACCGCGGGGCCGGCTGGGAGCTCCCCCCGCAGCCACAAGGTATCAGGCGGATCCTCGAGGTCGCAGAGGCGCGGCGGTAGCCGAGCACCAGTCAGCTCGCGGGATGCAGGTGCACGGGTTGCAGGTGGGCGACGCGTCACCGCCCGCTCTCGGTTTCGACAGCGGGCGGTTGCGTGCTTTCTTCGCGGACGAGCTACTTCATGAAGACCTGCGCGGCCACGGGACCGGAGCCGCGCGTCGCCTTCAGCACGACCTTGCCCGGGATCCCGCTGGGCAAGACGTTCTTCACGCAAGGCGTGATCGCGGCTTCAGGGCCACCCGTGCTGTCCACGGCGAAGGTGGGGTTGATGGGCAGAGGCAGGTTGGGGATTGGCTCGAGCTTGATCTCGATATCCAGCTCCACGATCCCGGTGCCCCCCTGGGCGATCACCGAATAGCATTTGCCCCCCGCGACCATCAGCGGAACCTCGTAGGTTTGCCCTTCCTGGAGGACAGCGCCGAACGGCTTGTCGACGGCCTTCATCGGGTATGGCGCCTGCTTGAACACGCGCTTCTTGATCAGCTTGCCCATGTCTTCGAGCGTCAACGGGTCGAGCTCGACGGGCTGCGGGGGCGGAGGCGGCCCAGCATCGGGAGTCGCGGTGGCGGAGGGAACGGTGCTGGTGGGCGGCGCCGTCGCTGTCTGTGTCGCGCTCGCGCTGGGGTTCGGAGGCGGATACTCCACCTCTTCCTTCTTGCGACAGCCGACCACCACGAGCGCACCTACACCCAACCAGGCGCCGATGCTCAGGAGTTGCTTTGCCCTACGGAAGTGAAGAAGCCGGGGAGCCGAGGATTCGAGACGTTGGCTCATGGTCCTGTCACTTGGAGTAGGCCTGGGCACCGACCATGCCCTGACCCTTCACGACGTGCATGTCCACGGTGACCGGCATGGCGATCGGGCTCGGGCTGCGCAAGCACTGCTCGTTGGGTCCGACCACGGGCTGGTTGCCGCCTCCCGGGGCGCTCTGCGCGAGCACCTGAGGCGGCAGGGGTGGAGCCGTCGTGATGTTGATCTGGTACTCGAAGACACCGAGGCCGCCGAAGCCGATGACGGTGTAGCACTTGCCTGGCTGGAGCGTGATCGTGGCCTGCGCGTGTCCGTCCTGCTGCAGCTTGGCGCTCATCAGCTCGCCTTCGGGGCGCGCCCCCTTGGCGACGTTTCCGGCGTTCATCTGGATGCCGCTCTGGATTGGCCCGAGCTCGCCGCCGGTCACCGCACCCAGCGTGGCCTGACTACCGGCGAGGGCGCCTGAGATGATGCCTTGCAGTGCGTTGGGATCGCTGAAGATGGCGCCTAGCGGGTTGGTCTGCTGCGGCGTCGCGGTGGCGGAGGGCTGGGCCGTGGGCTGCTGACCGTACGGCTGTTGACCGTAGGGCTGCTGCTGCTGCTGATAGCCAGCGAGCTGTGGGTCCTGCTCTTCTTCCTTCTTGCGGCACCCAATCTGAACCAGAGAAACCGCAACCGCTGCCACCAAGAATACCGTTGTCCGACGCATCGTCTTGCCTCCCCCCGGTTTGCGGATGCGCGTCGCCGCCTTGGCGACCGCGACCCGCTGGGGTCCTTAGAAACCGAAGAACGTACGCGAGCTTACACTCGCCTCGCGGAACCTGCCTATAGCGGGCATGGGATTCCCTGCCCATCGCCATCCTGGCTCTGACGAGACCCGGAGTGTTTTGAGTCAGGCGGATCCGGGGCTAGTTGAAGCGAGCAGGTCCCCTCCACACCGCACGTGCGTCAATGTGCGACATCGTGCTACAGCAAGCGAAGTGGCTGGCCTCTCCCCCAAGGTCCTGGTCGCGACCCACGGTCACTGCTTCGACGGCCTGGCGAGCGCGGCGCTGTTCACCCACCTGCTGTCGGCGCTGGAGGGTGCAGGGCTGCGCTTCAGCTACCTGGCCTGCGGCTACGGCCACGCGCAGCGTCGCCCCGAGGCCGCGCTCGCAGGGGCGGACATCAGCGCCATCCTCGACTACCGCTACAGCCCCTCGGAGCGCTTGACGTGGTTCTTCGATCACCACCCAACCGCCTTCGAGTCGGTCGACGCGCGCCGAGACTACGAGCGGCGGCTCGACTCCGGCGTGGACCAGCGCCTGTTCTACGATCCTGGCGCCGGCTCTTGTTCACGCCTGATCGCGGACGTCGCCACCCAACGCTTCGGTCTCGATCTGACTCACCTCGAGCCGCTGATCGAGTGGGCCGATCGCGTCGACACCGCCGCCTTCGAGTCGCCGGAGCAGGCGGTCGATCCGTCGAGCCCGATCATGCAGTTGGTTGGCGTCGTAGAGCACTACGGGGACGACCGCATGCTGAAGCGCCTGGTGCCACGGCTCCTCGCAGAGCCGCTGAACGAGGTCGCTACGAGCCCCGACATCCAGCGCCTCCACGCTCCCATTGCCTCGCGGCATCAGGACTTTCGAGCGCGCGTGAAGCATCGCGCGGAGCGACGCGGCAGAGTGGTCCTGGTGGACTTGACCGACAAGCCCCTCGAGGTGATCGGCAAGTTCGTGACCTACGCGCTGTTCCCCGACTCGACCTACTCGGTGGTGGTCGGATTGCTCAAGACGGGTGTGAAGATCTCCGTGGGCTACAACCCTTGGTCGGGCCGGCGCCTCGACACTGACATCTCGAAGATCTGTGCGCGCTTCGGCGGCGGGGGTCATCCGGTGGTCGGTGGCATCGCGTTCTCCCCCAAGGAGGTCGAACGGGCTCGAGCGGTGGCGCGGGCCATCGCCGAGGAGCTGGCATGAGCGGAACCAACCTGGACATCTACGCTTGCTGGCGACGTACCATCGGCTGTCCCCCGCTGATCCTGGGACATCGCGGCGCGCGGCACGCGGCGCCCGAGAACACGCTCGCCGCGTTCGAGCTGGCGCGCGCCGAGGGCGCCGACGGTATCGAACTGGACGTGCGGCTGAGTCGCGACGGCGAGGTGATCGTCGTGCACGACGCCACCCTGGAGCGCGTTTCCGAGGGGCGAGACACACGCCGCGTGGATCGCCTGAGCCGCGCGGACCTCGACGCCATCGACGTCGGAGGCGGCGAGCACGTCCCGGATCTTCGGCGGGTCCTCGCCTTCTGCCACCGGCACTCGCTGCGGGTGAACGTGGAGCTGAAGAGCGATCTGCACCCGGACCTGCGAACCCAAGCCGCGCAGCAACTCCGACTGGTCCAGGGCTGTGCGGCGCTGATGCGCGAGCTGACGGATCCCGGAGATTTCGTGCTGTTCTCCAGCTTCAACCCGCTGCTGGTGGGCGCGCTCCGCCGGCTGGTGCCCCACGTACCCGCGGCCTGGTTGGTGCACGAAGGTCAGCCACGCATGCTGAGAGCCACGCGCAACCGCGCCGCGCGCGGCGCACTGAGGCTCGATGCCGTGCATCCCCAGGGAAAGCTGGCCACGGCAGACCTGGTGGGGGAATGGCATGCTCAGGGCTGCGTCGTGAACGTGTGGACCGTGAACGACGGCGCCGAAGCCAGACGGCTCAGCGATGCGGGGGTCGATGCCATCATCAGCGACTGCCCAGGGTCGTTGCGCTCGAGCTTGAGCGAGTGAGTCTCGCGGGTTGCGGCGGTGACCGGCGCGCCTCACCCCCAAGCGAGCAGCCAGGCGGACTAGCGGTCGTCGCAGTAGGACTGCTGAACTCTCATGCCGCCAGACGGGGTCTGAATGAACGTCCCCTCGAGCAGTGGCGGGTTGTGCTCGACTGACTTCACCCGCATGGTCAGGTCCTTGTCCTGCTCAGGCACCTCGATGCGGACACTGCGGGGAAGCTCGGCGTCGCACCTGGGACCGCTCGGCGGGATGTCGCCGCTGAGGCCATCCGGGTCGACGAAGGGCTTGGCGGTGTGCGCGGGTTCGTAGTCCTTGAGGAAGGCCTCGTAGAGCACGTAGTCCCGTTGTTGCACCTTGACCTGCACGACACGCAGCCGCTGGTCCTTCCAGGGCTTGTTCCAGTCGTCGTCGTAGGGCTCGAGACGAATGACTTGAGTGGCCTCGTGCTTGGACCGAATGCTGATCTCGTAGGCGCCTCCGCTGAGGAACGCGCCGTCCCACTCGATGCTCGCGTCAGCAGGTCGATGGACCAGCACCGGGGCTTCCCCGCCGAGCAGGGTCACGAGCGCGTGGGGAGGCACTGGCACCTGGGTGAAGCGCTCCACGTTGCAGGTGCGCGCCGGGCCATGGAGGAACACCCCGTTCAGCTTGTCCGCCAGGGCAAAGCGCTCGCCGTCGGAGGTGAGGATCAGCGCCATGCCAAGGTTGCTCGGTGCGAGCACGTCGAAGCGCAGGCTCTCAGGACGCACGGCGAAGAACAGCGCGCTGGTGCGCACTCGACCTTCGTCACCAAAGTAGTCGATCTTGGCGTCTGCGCGCACCCCACGGCTGCAG
>JAGQIY010000778.1 GCA_020430865.1 Myxococcales bacterium | reverse complement strand
GTGTTCCGTACGGAATGCCCCGCTCGCCTTTTGTGCGCAGGGTGTCTGTGCGCTGGGTGTCTGTGCGCAGGGTGTCTGTGCGCTGGGTGTCTGTGCGCTGGGTGTCTGTGCGCTGGGTTTCTGTGCGCTGGGTTTCACGCAACGCCCCTGGCAAGAGACGGCGCGTCGAGCCTCGGAGGACCTCGGGTGTGCCTCTCCCCCGACCAGACCCGGGAAAAGAGCACGTACATCGGCCCTGTCTGCGCAACGTCGCTGACCCCCTGGCGAGAATGGTGTACGCCGAAGGGCTGAGGAGGACTCATGAGCGACATCGAGAACGCGTTGGATGGCATGGATGAGGTGCAGCAAGCCCTGGCAGCAGAGCGTGAGGCTCGAGCCGAGTCAGAAGGCTTGGCGATCCTGGGGGCGATGGTCGAGGCGGCGTACATCGTGGCGGTCGCTGACGGCTCGCTCAGCGAAAACGAGACTCACACGTTGATCGAAGGCTTCGTGAAGCTCACGGAAGGGGACGTGGACACAGACGCGATCGCCGGGATGCTCGAGTACGCAGGTGAAGGGCTGGAGTCCGAGGGACGGGACGGCCGGTTCGAGTCGATCGCCGGCACTCTGGAGGACGAAGGGCTGCGCGACGGCGTGTTCGTCGTCGCCAGTGCGGTTGCCTGGAAGGACGGCGGGATAGGTGAGAAGCAAGGGCTCGCCGTCCGCGCTCTGGGCAAGGCGTTTGGCTACTCTGAGAACAAGCTACAGACGCTCCTGGCCAAGGGTCGCCACGCGTAATTCACTGCCAATCCGGCGCGACCGACGGGCACGTATTCACGTGCCCGTCGCCGTTTTGTAGGCGATCCGCGGTACCAGGCTGCCGTGCGGCTCCAGGCTCTGGCCCGCGCTTGTATAAGTGCGCGCACCGAGCGAGCGCTTGATGCCCCCCAGTGCCACCGCCACCTCGCCTGCACGAACGCGCGCTCGCGGCGGCCAGCTGGTTGCCGCGCGGCTCCAAGCTCCTCGAGAGCCGCAGCAACCTGGTCGGAAGCCGGACGCAGCCAAAGGTGCGCGTGCGTAGGAGCCATACGCACCCAGAAGCCTGCGCCTCCAGGAAACTGCGCCTCGAGGAAACTGCGCCTCCAGGAAACTGCGCCTCGAGGAAACTGCGCCTCCAGAAATCGAGAGCAGATTCACGAGCAGCCAGAAGACAGCGCGGCCAGAAGACAGCGCAGGTCGGACCCAACCAAAGGTGGGCGCCCGTAGGATTGGTGGCGATAGCGTAGGAGCAATCTTCTGTTCCAATGGGAAAACGATTTGACCTCGTACTCCCGTGTATGAGACATCAGATGCTCGGGCGCTTCCCGCCGACATCTGTCCACCGGGAAATGTACATCCACTCGGAGCGGCCCCCCTCTGCTCCGGCCTTCGACCCTCGCCATCGATTCCCGAAGCGTTTTCCCGCGCTCTCCCGAGAATACTCATGTGGAAACACTCTCGAGCCGTTCCACCGCGCAAGCGAACCAGCGCGCTCGCGTTTGGCCCCGCTGCGCCCCCAGAGGCGAACGCTTCGAGGACGAGGAGCATCGCAGTGACATGCGAGATCGGGCGCGAGTGCATCCGAAGGCATTTTTCAGAAGCGAGCGCCTGAAGGCGCAAAGGTTCTGACGTCGATTCACGTATGTAGAAGACAGGCTCTCGAGCAGTAGCGGAGGTGGCATGAAGACAGTTCAAGGAAACGCTTCCACGAGGAAGCGGAAGAGACTCGGCCTCATGATGGGGTTGAGCGTCGGAATCGCCTCGGCGTTTGCCTCCACGGGCAGCTATGCGACGCACAACCACCAGACCACCCCTGCCTCCGCAGGCACCTACGAGAAGGGGGAGATGGAAATCCCGCTACATCGCGGCGGAGCCATTCCCTTCGAGCTCACCGTACTCAAGACCCGGAAGTGCGACGGCGAGGTGAAGCTCGACATCAAGTGGGATGAAGAGGAGAACTGGGTCAAGGTGCGAGCCACCGGCAAGGGCGTGCTCGACCGCTTCCCGGACGTCGACCGCACGGAAGGGGTCAACTTCTTCCCCAACGCCTTCCTGCCCGAGCCGGAGGACATCGAAGACGGCTACTACCAGCTGTGGCTCGTGGCGAGCGGCCCGATGCTCGACTTCTACTACGATCCGGTGACCTTGGATCTGATGGGGAGCTCGTGGGACTTCGACACGCCCCCTTCGCCGATCGTGGTTCCCTTCCCCACGCTCAAGATGTTCCCCACGCCGAAGTTCCAGCCGAAGCACAACGGCGACGTGGATCTCGAGTGGACCTTCCCGTTCGACCACGTTCGACGCGGCGATCGGCCGGAGCTCGGGCATCACCTCTTCACCTTCCCGCCCCCCAACCTGTGCGGCGTGAACCCCTACCGCGTGGATCTGTCGGAGTTGCGTCCCTACATGACGCCGCCTTCGACGGTGGCGGATGCTCCGCCGTTCTCTGACTACGTGCGCTCCGGCATGCTGTTCGATATCACCGTCGAGCCTGCCGTCGCCTTCACCGACCCGCCGCTGCAGACTCTGATCGGCAGCTTCAGCAACACCACGCTGGTCGGCGGCGTGGTCCCGAAGGGCTGGTCGCTCGATATCGACGCGGCGTTCGCCAGCGTCGCACCACCCATCCGACCGTGGCCGGGAGCTGGTCAGTGTGCTGACTACTTCCAGCCGGTCCACACCAAAGGCATCAACTTCTGCCCACCACCTAGCCCCTGATTGAGGAGGACGTCATGACGAAGACGAGCACTTTGAGTCTAGTTGTCGCGATGACCCTCAGCGGAGGTTTCGCGGCGTGCAGCCAGGGAGCGACCGATGACGAGCCGGTTACCTCCAGCACCAACCAGGAGCTCCGCGGCCACAATCGCGGCCACGGCCACGGCCATGGCAACAGGCTGGTTCCATCCGGAAGTAGGAGCCTCCACCTGGAAGAGCGGGTTCGCTTCAACCCACTCCAGCCGGGTGCGGACGCCGAGAACGGGCGCAAGAAGTTCGGCATCGCCAGCGACCTGGAAACCGAGGACACCACGGAGGCGCTGTTCGAGGGCGCGTCCGTGGCCTACGGAGGCGAGGTCGTCAGCAACGGCAGAAGCTGCTTCACCTGCCACCGCGGCGCCGGCGCACGCTTCGGCCTACCGTCGCTGCCGCTCACGGACAGCATTCCTCTGACGGATACGCTGTTCACGGGAATCGATGCCGACGCGGCGCGGTGTTCAGCCACACGCAGACGAGCGACGAG
>JAGQIY010000777.1 GCA_020430865.1 Myxococcales bacterium | reverse complement strand
TTCCGGGGCATTCAAGAGTGGTTGAGCTTCTACTTCAAGAGCCCGATCACCCCCGATGGGCTCTACCCGGAGCACGATCTGTTCATCCAATCGATGAAGCTGAAGAACACGCTGCGCTGGATGATGGGCGAAGAGCTCATCACCCACCTCGGCAACGAGTACTACGACTGAGCGCCGAACTCCGGTTGCCCCCGCTCGATCGAGCTGGGGATCCAGCGGCCCGCACTCCGAGTGCGGGCCGTTCCGCTTCACCCACCGGCCCAACGTGAGGGACTCAGACCAGACCGCTGCGCCGGCGCACGAGCCAGTGCACCCCGAGGCCGAGCGCGGCCAGGAGCGACCACAGCCACGCAGGCAGCCAGGCGGAGACATGGCGCTCGGTCGCCAGGCGTGTCGCGTCGGCCCGCGGCAGGTCCTGGATACGCCCCAGGGCGACGGAACTGCCGCCGGTCACCTCGGCGATCGCCTGCATGCGCCCTGGATCGGGTCGGGAATCCGCCCACGCCTCGCCCCCTTCCTCACAGGCGAAATCCTGACGGGTCGCCGGGGCATCACCAACCCGGGCACGCGCGACGTAGCCACCGCCTTCCAGTGTCCCCACGTCGATCTCGACCACTCCATCGTCCCCGAGCTGAGCCTTGCGCTCGATGACGGGCGCCTTGGACGCGCCGAGCCGCGCGAGCTCGAGGGTCACCGGCCCGGGATTGCCTGGCAAGGTGGAGAGCTTGAGCTTCGTCGGTCGCCCGGCCACGCAAGCGCCCCCCACCATCTCGAGGCGTGCAGACTCGTAGCGCGGTTCGCGCATCAGCCAGCCGAGCAATCCGTCCCAGAGCGCGCCGTAGCCGCGCCCCGCCGCGCGGGAAGCGAGCTGGCCGAAGCCAAGGCGATGGGTGCCGTCGACGGTGAGCGCGATGGTGCGACCGTCGCCGTACTCCCCCAGCGCCAGCACGGGCATAGGAGATTTCCCCGCGGTAAGAGACGGGTGCTCCCAGAGCACCACGGAGCCCTTGCGCGCCGCACCGACGACGTTCGTGCCTGGCATCAGCGGGAGATCGTCACCGAACAGGTCGCGCACGCCCGCGACGATGGGCGCCGCCTTGCCCGCGCGGGTGTATCGAGGAACGAAGTCCTCGGTGTCCAGTGGCTGCCCGGAGTCGTTGAGTTCGATGGGAAGCACTCGACCGATCGCCGTCGACGCATAGCCACCGGCAGCAAACGACGCGACTCCACCCACCATGATCAGCCCCCCCCCCGACTCGACGTACGACGCGAGTCGCCCGAGGTGCGGGTTGATGCCGTAGCGCACGGCGTCGATGTCCTGGAGCACGATGGCGTCGAAGCTCGGCAGGGACATGAACAGCTCGTCGACGGGGAACGGGATCAGCGCCAGCTCGTCGTCGCTCTGGGTCTGGGTGTCGTCCTCCTCCGTCCGCAGGATGAAGAAGGCCACGACGTCGACTGACTCGTCGCTCTTCAGCCACATGCGCAGCGCGCGCACGTCGTAGGTCGGTCGTCCAGCGACGTGCAGGAGTCGGATGCGCTCGCGCGCCACGTTGAGGCTCAGCAAGCGGCGGTTGTTCGCCGGGATGCTGTCCGCGCTCGGTGGAGTGATGGCGATCTCGAGGATACGGTCGCCGGCGCGATCCAGGGTGACCTTGAGCTCGACCGTCGCCTTCCCGTCCTTCACCTGCGCGACACCACTCGCGAGCAGCGCCGGCTCGACGCCTTGACGCAGCTCCTTCACGGTGATCGGCACGTCGCCGCAGACCAACCCGCCGTCGCACCCGATCTCGATCGTCAGGGCTAGGGGCTGGTGCGCCACGGCGGCGCCCGCAGTTTTTACCGCGCGGATACTTGCATCACGAGGGGCCTTCTCTCCGACCCGAACCGTGTGCACCGGCACGCCCAGACCGCGCCACGCCAGCTCCAGCGCTTCGCGCTCGGTCCCGGCCTCGGGGCGCGTGAGCCTACCGTCGCTGAGCAGGACGATGGCGCGCGGGCGCTCACCCGTCTCGTCACCGAGGCTCGAGAGGGTCTCCACCAGATCGCTGGCGCTGCCTCGACCGAGCTTCTCTTCGCTACTCTGAGGGTCGAGGTTGCGGGGTGGCCCTTCACCAAACCCCAGCACGCTGATGCGGGCGTCCGAGAAGCGTTGCTTGATCTGCTCGACCGCCGCGAGCGCCTCCTCACGCCGCGACCGCTCGCCGTCCTTCAGCTCGAGCCGCCGGGAGTCGTCCACGAGCACCACGACGCGAGGACCCACCACGCTGCCCCGGCTCACGACTCGCACGGGCCGCAGCGTCGCCGCCAGGAGCAGCAACACCGCAAGGACGCCTGTCAGGAAGATCCCCGCACCCCAGCGCTCCCTGCGCCGAAGCTCGAACAGCAGCAGCCCCAGAGCGCCAAGACCCAAGACGAGCGCGATCCAGATCACGCCTTGAGGCAAGTCCTCGGAGAAGGCCCAAGAAGCGTTCATGGTCTCACGGCGGCGCCACGTCGGATCAACCAGGCCACGTGCACCTGATCATCCTTGTAGTCGGAGCACAGGACGTACATCGCCACGTTCACGGCCAAGCGAATGGCGTACTCGCGCTGCAAGAACCCTCCGGGTTCGACGCCAAGCGCCCAGCCCCCCGACCGTGTGCGTGCCAAGGCGCCGAGGATGTCGTGCTTCAGCAGCAGCACCTGGGCGTAGCCCCCGCGCACGATGGCTTCGACGGACTTCGGCCCCTCCAGGCGCCCGTAGGGACGATCGACGATGTAGTAAGTCTTGAACAGCACGTGTTCGGGCGGCAACGCCACGATGGGCGACTCTGGAAGCAGGGTCTCCAGCTCCCCGCGAACCGCCTTGGTGAACGCGCCGGTTTGCGGATCCCAGTCGTCGATCAGCAGCACGCCGCCCAGGCTGACGAACTGAAGCAAGCCGCGACGCTCGGGCCCACTGAGCGGAGGGGGCGCTTTCTCACCACACCACATGACGAACGGTTCGTCGAACAAGGCAGGGTCGTCCGCTGCCACTAGCTTCGTCACCAGCCTGGCCGGCGCGCTGGTGCGGCGCACCAGTTCCCAGCCCCAGCGCTCGGGACCGCTCAGTCGCGGGCCGACGGGTTCGCCGCCACCCGTCTTGAGCAGCCGAGCCTGAAACGCTCCTGCCTGACCGAAAGCGGTGGCCCGCGGCGCGCAAAGCGCAGCAGCCAAACCGGCCAGTGCATGCCTGCGAGAGAAGCGCCGCATGCTCACCGAAAGTCTTCCACCCTCCACACGCCTTCTTCCCGCTCCAGGGAGATGCTGTGTCCTCCCGGAAGCGTGACGTTGGCCTTGTCGCCATCCACCTGGATATCCAAGCTGTCGGGGTGCTCGAGCCCCTTGACCAGCGCGGCCAGGTCACGCTCGATCGCCGCGCGGGTCTCCGCGCTGAGCACCTGCATCAACGCCGAGTAGCTGCGCCGCGCCAGCGCTGCGCGCAGCTCGCCGAGCGCCTGAGCTGGCGTCCGAGCGCCGCTCGGCAGCGCCAAGGCGGCGGTCACCCGAAAGTCGCCATCTTCGACCGCCAGCACGGCGTCTTCGCCGTCGGTGAAGCGCACCGTCGCACGGGCTTCGATCTGCGTGCTCGGTGAGCCCAACGCCTTGCCGCTCCGCGCGAGCTCGGCCTTCGCGTCCTTGACCAGCTTCCTCGTCCCCTCGCGGCCATAGCTCGCTCGAGCCTCTCTGGAGAGCATCGCGTAGATCGCCGCGTCGTCCCCACGCTGGGCAGCCTCCGCGTAAGCTTCAGCGGCCCCTCGAGGGTCTGGCAGCGACTCCCCGCTGCACCCGAGGAGCTGAGCTGCGCCGCACAGCAGGAGCAGCGCGGGGCGACCCACGGCGCGCCTCACCCCCTGAACCCGCTGGGGATCCCTCGTTCGATGGTAGGCAGGAGTGGTCGCACGCCTCACGGCTACGGGTGATAGCGCGCTTTTCCGCTGCCGAGTACCTCCCAATGGCACCGGCGCGACGTGATTGGGGCGGAACCGTGTGACCTGGCCAACCTGCGCGGTGTCCGCTAGCGTGATCGTCATGTCGCTTAGTGCTTCCGAGCGC
>JAGQIY010000776.1 GCA_020430865.1 Myxococcales bacterium | reverse complement strand
CTCGCCGGGTGGTCCGGCGGGAGCCTCCGGGCCCAACCACACCGGAGGACAAGATGAACAAAGAGAACAAGAAGCGGATGCGCATCATGGAGGAGCTTCGCCTGCCCGAGCTGCAGGCCCGATTCCACGACATCGTGGGCGAGGCCACGCGGTCGCCGAACAAGAAGTTCTTGCTGCGCCGCATCGCGGAGGCCCTCGATGCCCAGGAGCAGGAGGCCGCCGAGGCGGCCAGCGCGGTCGAAGTGGCCGAGCCTACCGCGTCGGAGTCCGCGACCGCGGACGGAGAGCCCAAGCTCACCAAGCTCACGGTCGAGGAGCTGCAGCAGCTCTACACCGAGGTCGTCGGTCGGGACACCGGCTCGAGCGACAAGCGCTACCTCGTCTGGAAGATCCGCGAGGCGAGGAAAGGCCGCATCAAGACCGGCCCGGTCCGACGACGCTACGCCGACGGCGAGGCCCCCGACATGAAGGTGCTGCCCCTGCGCATGGAGGCCGAGATCGTCGCCCGCCTCGACGAAGCCCGCGAGCGCCTCGGACTCAAGACCCGCATGGACCTCTTCCGCAGGTCGCTGGCCGACTACCTCACCGCCGCCGGCGAGCACGAGGTCGCCCAGCTCTTCACCAAGCAGGCATGACCAGCACCTACGACAAGCGGCGACTCATCGAGTGGCTCCGGGCCGAGACAGCCCGGGCCACCGGCCGCCGCTACCAGATCGACTTCGACGCCCTCGACGTCCAGAGCCTCCGTGAGCTCGTCCGCCTCGTTCGCGACCTCGAGCACGAGAAGCAGGCCGCCGTGAACCGGGAGCGGATGATGCCGTGGCGGCGGTAGCCGCTCAATCATCACAGCACGCATCGCCGCTGAGACCCTCTCGTCCCTCCTTGATGAGCCAGGGCACCATCAAGAGCGCTGCCACCGGGTCCGCCCACCACCATCCGAGCCAGGCGTTGGCGACGAGACCCAGAAGCAGCGTGAACGACAGATAGGAACACGCCAGTGTCTCTTTCGCCTCTGCTCTGAGCGCCGCACTGCCGATCTCGCGCGCCGCCCGAAGCTTTCCCCACGACACCAGGGGCATGATGACGAGCGAAGCCCCGGCTATGATGATGCCGAGCGCGCTTTCATCGGGTGCTGCCCTTTGCCAGAGGGTCCAGCCCGCTTGTGCGGTAACGTAGATCGCCAACAAAACGAACGTTCCGCCGACGATGCGATGGACGCGCTGCTCCGCACGCTCTACTGTCGCGCCCTCGGCTCCGCGAGCCTCCACCGAAAGCCGCCACAGCAGGGCCGCCGCAGCAATGCACTCGATGATGCTGTCGAGACCGAACCCTACCAGCGCGATGCTGTCCGCCTCGATGCCGCCCCAGAGTGCGAGGCCGGCCTCCACCACGTTGTAGGCCATCGTCGCGATCACGAGCGTAAGCGCGACGGCATGCCAGTTTCGGGTGCTCGCCTGCGTGCTACCGCCCATCGACGCGCTCCTCGAGGTAGGTCCGTACAAAAGCCTTATCGGTCCAGTCGCGGGCTCCGTCGAACCGAAGCGTGAGCCGTCCATCGGCTTCCACAAGAAAGGTCACGGGCAAGGTTCGCACACCGAGTGCTCGCTCGACATCTTCGCTCCCGGCGAGAACGATATCCGACGCCTTCATGTCGCCGAGAAACCGGTCGACGTCGTCCCAACTCTGGTCGAGTGTGACGGCAATGACGTCCACGTCATGCTGCGACGGCACGGCGAGCAAACCCGGAAGTTCCGCTCGACACGGAGGGCACCACGTGGCCCAGACGTGCACGAGGGTTCGCCGCTGGGGGGATAGGAGCTCGCTGCGGCTCCCGCCGCGACGGGCGACGGTCAGCGAAGGCATGGGCATGTCTACGTGCTGGGGCGGGTCGGTCCCGAGAGACTCGTCGGTCTTCGGAGCTCTTTGATGCTCGACGAGCCAGTACACCCCGACCAACGCCGCCTGTAGCGCGGCGATCGCAAGAACCCAGCGCGCGGTGCGGCTCATGCAGGCTCCTCCTGCCGGGGAGACGTCACATCGTTGGTCGCCGTGGCCTGAACATCCTCCCCGGCTTGGTCGGGCAGTCGCGCACCAAAGACCGCGTAGAGGACCGGAAGCACCAGCAGCGTGGCAATCGTCGAGGTGATCATGCCTCCGACCACCACGGTCGCGAGCGGGCGCTGAACCTCCGCGCCGACGCCGGTGTTGAACGCCATGGGGATGAAGCCAAAGGCCGCGACCATCGCGGTCATGAGCACGGGACGAAGGCGTGTCTCGGCCGCCTCTCGAATCGCGGCGAGGGGTGCGCGCCCTCGTTTGAGCAGCTGCATGACGTAGGAGACCAGCACCATGTCGCCCAGGACTGCCACGCCGGACAGCGCGATGAAGCCCACCCCCGCCGAGATCGAAAACGGCATGTCGCGAAGCCAAAGCGCCACGATTCCGCCAACGGCCCCGAAGGGGACGCCAGTGAACACGCGGAGAGCGTCAGCCGCCCGTCCGTAGGTGAGGTAGAGCAGCGAAAAGACCAGAAGCAGGGCAATGGGAACCACGAACAACAGGCGCGTCTGCGCGCGCTCGAGGTTCTCGAACTGGCCGCCGAGGGTCGTGTAGTAGCCTTCGGGCAGGTTGATGTCGCCGAGGACGCGTCGCACGTCTCCGACGAACGAGCCCACGTCGCGGCCACGGACGTTGGCCTGGATGACCACGCGACGCTTCGCCCACTCGCGCTGAATCGTCGAAGGTCCCACGACGACGGCGATCTCGGCGACGGACGACAGGGGAACCTGCGCGCCGCCTTCTGTGCGGATGAGCACCTGACCGATGCGCTCCGCGGAACTCCGAGCGTCATCTCCAAGTCGCAGCACCAGGTCGAAACGCCGTTGCCCATCGATGACCTGCCCGACCTTTCGGGTCCCCAGGGAGTCGACCACCTCGAGGATCTCACCCACCGGGATCCCGTAGCGCCCAGCGGTCTGCCGATCGACATCGATGGTCAGCATGGCCTGCCCGGTGAGCTGCTCGACTGTGACGTCCGCAGCACCGGGGATCTCTTCGACGGCGCGACGAATCTCGTCGGCCTTGTCACGCAGCTGGTCGAAGTCGTCGCCGAATAGCTTGATGCCCACATCCGAACGAATGCCCGCAATCATCTCGTTGACGCGCATCTCGATCGGCTGGGTGAAGACGCTGCGCATGCCAGGCATGCCTTCGAGCGTGGCGCTCATCGACTCTACCAGCTCATCCTGCGTGCTGGCGGCTTGCCACTCGTCCCGAGGCTTGAGCGTAATGAACACGTCGGACACCTCGAGCCCCATTGGATCCGTGGCGACCTCGGCGGTCCCCGTTCGAGTCCAGACATGCTCGATCTCTCTCGGATAGCGCTCCAGCAAGAGCTGCTCGATCTGGGTCCCGTAGCGCACCGACTCCTCCAGCGAGACGCCCGCGATGCGAACGGTGTTGATCACGATGGCCTGTTCGCGAAGGCGTGGCACGAACTCCGAGCCCAGTCGTGTCGCGAGAAAGCCAGCGTTGAGCACGACGAGCGCCGCGATCGCCAGTACGACCTTCCGGCGATCGAGGGCCCAGCCGAGCAGCAGTCGATAGCAGTTCTTGAGCCACCGGACGACCCGGTTGTCGCCGTGGCCCTTGCCCTTCTTGAGCGAGTAGCTCGCGAGCACCGGCATCAGCGTCATCGACAGAATCATCGAGCCCGCGAGGGCGAAGATGACGGTCAGGGCCATCGGACGGAAGAGTTTTCCCTCGACACCCTCGAGCGCCAGGATTGGGAGGTACACGATGGCGATGATCAGCTCGCCGAAAAGAGTCGGCTTGCGCACCTCGACGGCGGCATCGCGGACAATCTCGCGCACGCTGCGGGCGGACCTGTCCTCGCTCAGGCGACGCGTCGCGTTCTCCACCATGATGACCGAGCTATCGACGACGAGGCCGAAGTCGATGGCGCCGAGACTCATCAAGCTGCCGGCGATGCCGAAACGCAGCATCGCGTTGAAGGCGAACAGCATCGACAGCGGAATGGCGAGTGCGACGATGAGGCCGGCGCGGAAGTTGCCGAGAAACATGAACAACACGGCGATGACGAGAAGCGCGCCCTCGAGCAGGTTGGTGCGTACGGTTTCGAGCACTTTGGTGACGAGATCGGTGCGACTGTAGACCTCCGTCAGCTCGGCTCCCTCCGGGAGGCTGCGCTGCGCTTCCTCCAGGCGTGCCTCGAGCTTCTGAGTGAGCTCGCGGCTGTTCTCTCCCATCAGCATGAAGCCCAGACCCAGCACGGCCTCGCCCTGTCCCTGATAGGTCACGGCGCCGCGCCGGATCTCATGCCCTTCCCGGACCTCGGCCACGTCGTGCAGATGGATGGGCGTGCCTTCGACCGTGGCGAGCACCATCGCCTCGAGGTCCGCTGTGCCCGAGACGAGCCCCTGACCCTGGATGAGTTGGGCTTCTCCCGCCTGGTCCAGGACCCCACCGCCTGCGTTGCGGTTTCCGTGGCGCATGACTCTCGCCACGTCGTCGAGAGTCAGCTCGTGCTTGATGAGGCGCTGCGGATCGACGATGACGTGGTACTGCTTCTCGTAGCCACCCCAGGTGTTGATCTCCGCGACTCCGGGAACCTGAACCATCTGCGGGCGGATGACCCAGTGATGCAGCGTGCGCAGCTCCTGGGCCGAAAGCGTGTCCGAATGCAGCACGTACTGGAACACCTCACCGAGCCCGGTTGCTACCGGTCCCAGAGCGGGGCGCCCAACACCTTCTGGGAGCTCGGCGGCCGCGAGCCGTTCGCTGACCACCTGCCGGGCCAGGTAGATGTTGGTGTCGTCGTCGAAGATCGCCGTCACCTGCGAGAAGCCGAACTTGGAGATCGACCGCACCTCCGTGAGCCCGGGCAGACCCGAGATAGCCTGCTCGACGGGGAAAGTGATCTGCCGCTCCACCTCGAGCGGGGACAGAGCCGGCGCCGTCGTGTTGACCTGCACCTGCACCGGCGTGGTGTCGGGGAACGCATCAAAGGGCAGGCGGGATAGGCTCAGCAGACCGACGAGCGCGAGCACCGCCGTGGCGAGCAAGACGATGGGGCGGTAGCGCAAGCAAAGGTCGATGAGGCGCGTCAGCATCAATCGCCTCCTGGCGGCTCGACCTCGCAGCAACCTGCGCCGATGCTGCCGGGCATGATCTCGGTTCGCAGCAGCACCGCACCCGTGGTCACGACCGCATCGCCGGCTTGCACACGGCCCTCCACCTGAACGCGCTCGCCGTCGCCAAAGCGCCGAACGACCCGTGGCTCATAGACGCCTTGGGCGGTGCGCACGAAGACGACCTCACGCTCCCCGACGCGTTGCACGGCAGATCGCGGTACCGACACTGCCGATCGCGGAGCGCCGGTCTCGATGCGGGCGCGGGCGAACTGGTTTGCACGCAGGCGGCCACCGTCGTTCGGCACCTCGGCACGCGCGGCCACGGTGCGCGTGCGTGGGTCCACCTCCGCGGCAATCCAGGTCAACTCGCCGGCGATGGGAGCGGCCTCGCTCCCGTCGATGCTGACGACGACCCTCTGCCCCAGCGCAACTCGTGATGCGTGCGCCTCGGGAACGTCGCAGAGCGCCCACATCACCGAGGTGTCGGAGATGGTCGCGAGCGATTCGCTCTCCGTGGCCAACAGACCCACCACGGCCGGACGTCGCACGACGGTTCCCGCGAGCGGGGCCGAGAGCGTGTAGCGCCCCGATGGCGTCGCCTGGGCAGCGCCCGCCATGCGCAGTGTTGCTTCGGCCGTTCGCGCTTCGGACTGGGCGGTGGCGAGCTCTTGCTCGGCCACCTCGACCTGCCGCGCCGACGCAATGTCGTCGGCCCGAAGCTCACGCTGCCGCGCCAGATTGGCTTGGGCTGTGCGAACGCGCTCGCGGGCGGTCTGCAAGGCGCCTTGGATCTCTCCGACCCGCGTGCTCTCCAGCTCGAAGAGTGGAGCGCCCCGATCCACGCGAGCACCGAGCTCGGCACGGACGCGTCGCACGATGCCGGGCACGATGGCGCGGATGTCAGCCACCTTGTCTGCGTCGAAGGCGATCCGCGCGGTGCACTCCACCGCAGCCGATGCCTGCGAGCGGTCGGCGGCGGCGGTCTGAATGCCCGCGGAGCGCTCGATGTCCGGCGATCGGAAACGCACCACACGCGCCTCGATGGCCGCTTGCTCGGCGCCCGCAGGCGGCTCCTGCGGATTGCAAACCGGGCACACCGACTCCGGGAAGCCGTGCTCCTCGCAGAAGTCACCCGCGGCGCGGTACTGCGCGACGAGCGAGGGATTGCACTTGGTGCACTTCGACTCGGGGAGCGCATGCTCCACGCACCAATCGGCGACGGGCTGGTTCGTTCCGCCGGGCGGCGTTTGTGGATTACAGACCGGGCAAGCTGACTCGGGGAAGCCGTGCTCCTCGCACCAGTCACCCGCGGCCTGGAACTGCGGGGTCAACTCGGGATTGCACTTGGTGCACTTCGACTCGGGCAATCCGTGACCCGCACACCAATCGGCGACCGCGGCGGGTGCTGCTCCGACGTCCGGGACGGGCGCGCCGGGGTTGCAGATCGGGCAGAACGACTCGGGGAAGCCGTGTTCTGCACACCAGTCGCCTTTGGCCTGAAACACGGCGGCGAGGGAAGGATTGCACTTGGTGCAGAGCGCGGGAGGAAGGCCGTGTTCGCACCGTCCCGCCGTCTGCGCAGAATGGGTGCTCGCCGACCCTGTCGGCGGCGCCTGGCGGTTTTCGCCTTTGTCCTTGCACGCCGACAGAGGCAGCGCGACGAGCAGGCAGAAGATGATCGCTCGCAAGGCGCTCATGGACTTGTCTCTCCGGTTCGAGGCGGCCGTTCGATCTTCAGATCGGGATTGCAGATCAAGCACTGCGACTCGGGGAGTCCGTGCTCTTCGCACCAGTCGCCCGTGGCCTTGAAGGCGGCGATGAGCGAAGGGTTGCAGCGGGTACACAACGACTCGGGCACCTGATGCTCGCCACACCAGTCTTCGTGCGAGCCGGCGCGGACGCCCTGGGCCGCATGCGTGGGCTCTGCGGCTGACGCTGCTGCCGGCGCAGCAGGAGTCGTTGGCTGCTGAACCTGCTGGGGCGAGTCATTCTTTTTCTCGCAGGCAACGAAGGAGAGCGAGACGAAGAGGGCGACGGCAATGTGTGAGATGGATGCGTGACGCATGGAGGTCTTCCTTTCAGGGTCGTCGTGCGACCCGGTGGTTGATGAACGTTTCATCGGAACGCTCCGCTGCTCGCAGCCAGGTCGGCACGGGCAGTCGCAGCTCCGAGGAGAAGGTCGGCATAGTCGACTTTCGCTTGCACGAGCTCACGCCGAACCGCGAGCAGCTCACCGAGGGGAATTGCACCGGCTTCGTAGCTCGCGGTGGCGAGCCGCTCGGAACGCTCGAGTGGCTCGAGCCCCTCGTTCTCGAATCGACGCGCGGCGTTGCTCAGGCGCTCGGCGGTTGCCTGCGCCGTGTTGGTCTCGACGGACGCCATGCTTCGCGTGGCAGCGAGCTCGGCGCGCAGCCTCTCGCCACGCGCGTGGGCAACCGCGGTCGTGCCTTGGCCGTGATCGAAGACAGGAAGCGCAACGGTGAGCGTGCCCTGCACGATGTCATCGGACTCTTCGCTGGAGTAGCGAGCGCCCAGCGCGAGGTTCGGCACGCGGCTGGCTCGCCCAAGGTCCTCCTCCGCTTCGGCTTGCCGGATATCGGCCGCCAGCGCGCGAAGGTCAGGGCGCTCGCCGAGGGCGGTCGGGGCTGGCTCCGGGATACCGAGCTGGCGCAGGTCTCCGCGACATGAAAGGTCACTCGAGGCCGGGATGCCGAGCAAGGCTTTGAGGCGACCTTCGGCCTGGGTGTGAGCGGCCCGTGCTCGATCGGCGTCGGTGCGCGCCCGCGCCACGGCGAGCGTCGACACGGATTGTTCCAAGCCGCCGACGTCGCCCACCTCGTGCCGCCGCGTCGCAACGCGCGCGACGGACTCCGCTATGCGCAGGTTCTCCTCGGCGAGCGCTATCCGTCGCTCCCAGTACAGCGCCGCGATGAAGCCGCCGCTGACCTCGCTAAGCAGCAGACGCTGAGCGTCTTCACTGCGAGCTGTTCCCGCCGCCGCGCCGGCCCGAGCCGCATCCACGCGGTCGCCCCGCTGCCCACCGACCTCGAGCCACTGCTGTGCGCCCACCGACCACTGCGGGATCGTTCCCTCGGAGCGAAAGCGCGGCCCCGCTGCCGCCGAGACCTGCGGATTGACTCGCCAGACCGAGGCCGCCTCGACCTGGCTCTCGGCCTCGCGCGCGCGGGCGCGGGCGGCAGCAAGGGCTGGTGCTTGCTGGCGAGCGAGCGCGAGGGCGCGCTCATATGTGACTTCAACGATCGGTTGGGACCGCTCCTGCGCGGCTGCGGACGAGGTCCACAGCGACGCGCCGAGCAGAAGGCCGATCAGCCTTCTTCGGAACATCGCAATTCTCCCTTGCTGGGCGAGACCCGCGTCCCCGTGGACCCACGGAGGCGCGAGCTCGCAGACCTAAACCAGTGCGTACGTGTGGTTCAGGTCAGGGAGCGCGGAGGTCGAAAGACGCCGTCAAGGATACCCGTATGCGGTGGGTCGTCCTGAAACGTCAGGCCGGCGGAACTCGGCCGCGCCGTGACTGCTGCAGCTACCGGTAACCCAAGGACGGCCTGCAGTGCGTGGACGCAGCATCCGCAATCGCGGCAGTCTCGAGGGCACTCGTCGTCGGGTGAACGGTCAGCGGGGCTCGCTGACGTATCGCTTCCCGAGCTTGCTTCCGTTCGCTCTGTCGTCTCGTCATCGCAGGGGCAGTCAGCCCCGCACTCCTGATACATCGCAAACGACATCGCGCCACCAAGGCCGGCCGGTCCCAGGAGCACGGACAGCATCAATAGGCACACGGCCATCGCGACGCCGCGCTGCTTCATCACGGCGCGCCCTCCGAGGGCTTCGTTAGATGCCGGACACCATCTTCAAGGAGTGCGCGGACGAACGGATCTCGGAGGCTGTAGTAGGCCAGCTTGCCGTCCATCCTGAAGCGAACCAGACGCATGGCGCGCAGCGCTCGAAGCTGGTGTGACGTCGCCGAGATCGACAACGACAACACCTGTGCGAGATCGCAAACACATAGTTCCTCCGTAGCCAACGCCCGAAGCACGCGCACACGCGTCGGATGGGAAAGCGCCTTGAAGATATCTGCGACCTCCTGGACGAGCTCGTCCGGCAGCATTGCGTCGCGAACACGCCCGACGCGCTCCTCGTCAACGAACACGACCTCGCAGCACCCGTCTGAGGCGCTCCCCGGTGCCGACCCGGCGGTTCTCTTCTGGACGTCTGCGGACGCTGATGTTGCCGTCTTTGCACTCATTTGAACATTCGCTCAAATGTTTGTATCGTCTTGCCGAGCTATGGTCAAGCCCCTTGAGGCGAGCTGGGGTGGCCCGAGCCGCGGAAAGGAAACCGTGTGACCGATCGGGATCGCGCCTACTGGGAACGCCACGCGTCGAAGTACGACATGTCCCTCGGCCCTCTCGGCAAACCGTTGCCCAGAATGCTGGAGCTGGTGGCCGAGGCCGCGAAGGGTCGCGCGCGCATTCTCGAGGTCGCCGCGGGCACCGGGCTGGTCACGCCCGTGCTCGCCAAGTCCGCGCGCGAAGTCGTGGCCACCGACTACGCCGCCGCCATGGTGGAGCGCTTGCGCGGCAAGGTCGCCGCGGCGTCCGTGGAGAACGTCGAGTGCCTACGAGCGGACATCTACGACCTCCCGTTCGAGCCCGGGACGTTTGACGCGGTCGTGGCAGCCAACGTTCTCCACCTCGTCCCGGACCTCGAAGGCGCACTCGCCGCGCTCACCAGCATGCTGCGCCCGGACGGCATCCTCATCGCGCCGACCTTCTGCCACGACGAGACTCGCATCTCCTGGCTCGTTTCGCGCCTCCTCGCGGTGACGGGCTTCCCCGGGCACCGGCGATTCACGGTCCAGTCCCTGAACGGCGCACTCGAGGACGCAGGCCTTGCTATGGATCTCAGTGAGTCGCTGCCGGGTTTGATCCCGATTGGGTACGCCCAGGGCAGACGCCCCGCGTAGCCAATCAATTCGGTCTTGACCCCGTACTATTGTACAGGGTTTATCTTTGGGTCATGGCTTCTGGAGAGACGGCCCTGACCATCGGCAAGCTGGCGAACGCCGCCGGCGTGGGGGTGGAGACCATCCGCTTCTACGAGCGCGAGGGCCTGTTGCCGAAGCCGCCGCGCAAGCGGTCGGGCTATCGCCAGTACCCGCCCGATGCGGTCGCTCGCGTGATGTTCATTCGGCGTGCGAAGGAACTCGGCTTCACGCTCAAGGAGATCACGGAGCTACTCGAGCTTCGCGTCGACCCGGACAAGAGCTGTGCCGACGTGCGCGCGCTGGCCAAAGCCAAGATTGTGGACGTCGAACAGAAGATGGCCGACCTCGCGCGCATCAAGGGCGCGCTCGAAAAACTCGCCAAGGCGTGCCGCGGCAAGGGGCCGACCAGCGAGTGCCCGATCCTCGATGCCATCGAGAAGGAGAATCGCCGTGACGACGGTTGATTTCGTGTACGACAAGGACTGCCCCAATGTGAAGGCAGCCCGCGCCAACCTGATGCGGGCCTTCTCGCGGGCGGGCATCTCGGCGCGTTGGAAGGAGCACCAAATCGGATCCGCTGATGCGCCCGCGCATGTACGTGGTTTCGGTTCGCCCACCATCCTCGTAGAGGGCCTGGACGTCGGTGGGCTGACGGCTGGAGCCGAGAACTGCTGCCGGGTGTACGAGAGTGGCGGCGCACCCGGTGTCGAAGTCATCGCCGAGGCCCTTGGTCGTGCTGAGCAAGCAGACATCGGCTCGGGGGAGCAGCCACCGACGCAGCCGCGCAGCCGATGGAAGTCGACCGCCGCCGTCCTGCCCGGGATCGGCATAGCGCTCATGCCCAAGGTGGTGTGCCCCCTGTGCTGGCCGGCGTACGCAGGAATTCTCAGCGCGGCCGGGCTTACGTTCCTGATGGAAGACCGCTGGCTCCTACCCATCAGCGCCGTCTTCCTTCTGGCGGCGCTCGCTGCCCTTGCTTGGAGAGCCCGGTCTCGGCGCGGATTCGGCCCGCTCGGTGTCGGGACCGCATCCGCGGTCGGCGTTCTCGTCGGCAAGTTCGCGCTGGAGTCGACCATCACCGTGTACTTCGGCATCGCCGCGCTCGTCGTCGCCTGCATCTGGAACGCATGGCCGCTGCGAACGGTCGAACCGAGTTGCACCGCGTGTCGCCCAACAGTTCCTGAATGAAACCAATCAAAGAACAAGGAGAAGAAGTCATGAGCAAGAGAACCGTAGAGGTCTTCAGCGCCGGGTGCCCCGCGTGTGAGGACACCATCAACCTGGTCAACGACATCGCGTGCCCATCGTGCGAGGTCAGCATCCTCGACATGAACGACGCGGCCGTTTCCAAGCGGGCGAAGGACCTCGGCATCACGCGCGTACCCGCTGTCGTTGTGAACGGCAAGCTGGCTGACTGCTGTGCCAGCGCGGGCCCGACGGAGGCCGGCCTTCGTGCGGCGGGGGTGGGGAGCGGGGCGTGATTCGATGGCTCGCATCGGCGTTGCTCCTCGGAAGCATGCTGGGCTGTAATGGCTCTTCTCGGGCGGCGCCTCCGGCTTCCGGGGAGGCCGCGCAGCCGCCGCTGACCGCGAGTGCGGTCGGGAACGGAGCACTCTCGTCGTCGAATGTGCGGCAAGCGACGCTGACCATCGAGGGCATGGTGTGCCAGGGATGCGCCGAGGCAGCCAAGCAGACGCTAGAGAAGGTCGCCGGTGTCGTCTCGGCCGAGACGGACTTCCAAGCGGGAACGGCTACCGTGTCGTTCGATCCGAGCCGAACGAACGTGGACGCACTCGCGGCGGCCATTGAGGGCGTCGACCGAGATCCCGCGCCGGCGTTCCGAGTGACGGCACGAAGCGTCGAGTAGGCCGGCGCTCTGGACCCGCCCCACGTTCGCCCGTGTGCCCCCGCCACCCGCAGGCCGGCCCCTGGCCGCCTCGGTCGGCTAACCCGGCCACCAAGGGCCGCACAGCGCCCACCGTCGCGCGCCAACCCGCGTCTCTCGCGGCTCTCAGCCCAAGTGCCCGAGAAGAATGGGGTCCCGAGGCGATATCAACTCGTGCATCATTTCGGGCTCTCGGGTACGGTTCGTCTAAGCAAGGCGCTACCCGAGCCATATTCTCGCTGCCTCATCCGCAGCGACCCAAGAGTGAACGAAGCCCCGAACGGTGAGAGCCGCTTGGGGCTTCGGCCTTTCTGGGGCATGACGCGGGGTTGCGCGATGTCGCGCCGCTCG